>JBLIGH010000264.1:0-4974 GCA_047636855.1 Pseudorhodobacter sp. | reverse complement strand
ATTGGGCCGATCTGGAATTGGGGCGCAACTCGATGATCCTGGCCGCAGAAAAAGTGCTGCCAATCTTGCAAGAAGCAACGAAAGCTGAAGCCGATTGGACCCAAGAGCCCGTCTTGGCTTGACCCTATGATCAGAGCGCGCTTGGGGGCTTAAACCGGCGCGCTCTGGCTTTCCCCACATTCTCTGCCGGGCAGAACCAGACCAATTTGGGCTGACGCACGGCCCCACTATATTGCCAAAGGGACCCAAGGCATGCGCTGCCTTCGGCCCTGAAATGGTGAATAATTGAGGATATTGCGAACTGTGCGCATCCGCTAGATGGCACGAAGCAGTGCCCAATGATAGGGCCGCTATGGTTCCGGAAGCGTCAGCAATTTGTGCCTAAATATCCCGATCAGACTTCCGAACCAAGGCTGGCAAAGCCGCCACGGTGAAAAATCAGCGGCGCACCTTCGGTTTGGTCGATCCGGATCACCCGCCCGATGAAAATCTCGTGATCGCCCGAGGCAATCTTGCTGTCCATTTCGCATTCAAGCGTCGCCAATGCCGATTTCAACACGGGCACATCATATTCACCTGGCCGCCAATCGACATCCTTGAATTTGTCTTCCGAAGGTCGGGCAAAGTTCAGCGAAAGATCTTTGCATTCTTCACCCATGATGTTGACCGCAAACGCCGGATGCGTGGCAAAGGCATTGTAGGATGGGGCTTTCAGGCTGATGCTCCACAAAATCAACGGCGGGTCCAACGAAACCGACGAGAAGGAGTTGATCGTCATTCCAACCGGTTTCCCGCCATCGCCAACTGTCGTGACGACGGCAACCCCGGTGGCAAAGCAGCCCAGAACATTGCGCAACTCACGCAGGTCAACCCCTGCTTGTTCAATCTTTTCAACTGCGCTCATGATCATATCCTGTTTGGGTTTGAATGCTGTCATGTCTTAAAATATGGCGCGCGATGCCTTCAGAACAACTAATAAGATTCTATGATTGCCAACAGGAAAGTTGATATCTTATAGTCAAAGCACACCCAATTGTTGAACGACAGTGTTAAGTGAAGATCCAGCAACTGAAATTTTTCGTGGCGGTTTATGAAGAGGGTTCCTTCTCGGCTGGGGCTGCGCGGGTCAATGCGACGCAGTCAGGCCTGTCGATGCATGTTCGCCAGCTAGAACAAAGATACGGTGTTATTTTGCTAGAGCGCAGCTCGACCGGCGTTATTCCGACAGAGGCCGGGCGCCGATTTTATGACACTGCAATTGCGGTTCTAAGTGCTTCTTCACGCGCCGAGGACACGCTGAAAGAGCTTTCGGGTATTCTGGCCGCCAATATAAATGTAGGCCTTATGCCTACCTTTACCGGCTCGGTTCTAAGCCCTGCCCTGCTGCGCTTTGCCGACGAACACAGCTATGTGCGCGTCTCGATCAAAGAGGCCTATTCCGGACAATTGTCAAAGGATGTCGCCGACGGGCTTTTGGATTTTGCGGTTGTCCCGGCCTATAATAACGAGCTCAATCTGAAAGCGACCCCTATGGGGCGCGACAGGGAATGTCTAGTGTATCGGACCGGCAGCGGGCTTGTCACCGGCCCTGTGGCGGCCTTGTCTAAGCTGCCACCGCTGCGAATGGTACTACCCTCGCAGGCCAATACCCGTCGGGCGCGGATCGAACAATATCTTGCGGTGAACGGCATTGAAGTGGCCGAGAAGATGGAACTGGATGCCATGCTGGGGACGTTGGATTTGGTGGCGCAATCCGATTGGGTCTCGATCTTGCCGGGTATTTTAAGCCGACAAGACCTTGACGGCGCAAAGCGCATTTTCACCCCGCTTGATGCACCGCCCCTGTCGGTCGATTACATGCGCATCACCCATAAAGCGCGCCCGCTAAGCCGGGCTGCGCAGGCTTTCGCCGATACATTGCAAGAAGAGTTGAACAACGCGCTGGAAATCGACCCCGTCAGTGCGCGCTAAGGGTTGGCGAATGCGCAAACCAAAATCCGTTTTTGGTTTGCGCTTATAAATCAGTCCCTTAAAGCAGGTTCTGTGGCAACCATGTTGCCAAAGCCGGGATCACAAGTACCAATATCGCAACAGCCAACAGCATCAGCCAATAGGGGATCGCGCCGCGAAAAATCATCCCCAGCGTGACGGATGCGTCTGGCACTGTCGCTTTGACGGTGTAAATTAGCAGCCCGAAGGGTGGTGTCAGCAACCCCGCCTCGATCACCAGAATACCGAAAATTGCAAATGCCAGCGGCTCTAACCCGATGATATCGGCCATCGGCGCAAAGATCGGAACCGTCAAAAGGATGATCGAAGTGGAATCGATGAACATCCCCAACACCAACCAGATGCAAAACATCAGCGCCACAATCACCACCGGGTTTTCAATGATCGAAAACAGTGCATCATGGATCACGCCGACAGCCCCACCCATCGCCAAAAAGCGTGAATACATCGAGGCCGTCATCAACAAGATCATGATTGGGGCGGTAATCCGACCCGCCTGAAAAACCGTGTCCAAATGGCTTTACGGCGCATCCCCTTGATTAGGCCGACGATAAAGGCGCCCATGGCACCGAAGCCCGCGGCCTCGGTCGGGGTCAGAAAGCCGCCCCAGATGCCACCGATAACAAGGCCGATCAAACCAATGATCGACAGGCCGCTGATCAGTTCTTGGCGCCTTTGTTTAAGCGAAACATGATCGCCAAAATCGGCTGGACAGGCGGGTGCTATTTCGGGGTGCAGCTTGGCGGTGATAATGCAGTAGCCAATGAAGAACGAGGCCAAAAGCAGACCCGGCAAAAGACCCGCGACAAACAAAGCCCCGATGGAAATCTCGGTCAACACAGCCCAGACGATCATCAAGATGCTTGGCGGGATCAGCATCCCCAAGCAAGCGCTGCCCGCAATGACACCCAAGGCAAAGGTCTTGCGGTAACCAAGCGCCACCATCTAGGGATAGGCAATGCGCGAGAACGTGGCCGCCGACGCAATCGAAACCCCGGTGATTGCCGCAAAGACCGCGTTGCCACTGACCGTTGCGACCGCAAGAGAGCCCGGAATTTTCATAAAAGCACGGTTGCAGATCGTATAGATATCACGTGCAGCTCCAGATAGGCTGACAAATTCACCCATCAATACAAAAAGCGGGATGACGATAAAGATATCCTTGCGCAGGGCTTCATAAGCGGTCGTGCTGAGCACCGAAAACGCGATGTCGGCGCTTCCCAGCAGAACAAACACCCCCAATGCGCTTGCAACGCCCAAGGCCACAGCGATGTGCACCCCCAGAAAGACAAGCGCCAGAAGAATGAATATTGTCGTTGCCATTATTGGGACCAGCCTTACTGCAGCTCAAAGATGCGTGAGGGATTCATCACTTCCCAGCGCCCCACGCCAGTCAGCGACTATCAAGGTCAGATAGGCGAAACCGGAAAAGGCGGCGGTCAAAATGATCAATAAACGGATCGGCCATGTGTAGATGCGAAAGCTGCCTTCGCCTTCATACTCGTTGAGCCGGAGCGCTTCGAAAAGATCGGGGGTAGAGGCGTAGGCGATGGCAAGAAACAGCAACAGGCCCAACACATAGGCAAATGTTCGCATGTTTCGCTTGGCAAACGGCGGCAACATGTCGGTAATCAGCGTCGTGCGCAGCATCGCGCCAGAATAGATGGCCAGAGGCACCTGCAGAAAGGTCACTGCGATGACCGAGTTCTGCAATATCTCTTTCGTTCCGGGCAGCGGTTGAAGGAATAGGACCCGCCCGAAGACATCAACGAGGATGACGACAGCAAGAAGAAACACCCAGTGAAAACACTTATGGCAACGGTTTTAACCGCTGCACTCATTACGGCAATGCCGGTCTCTGCGGATACGTTCACGTTCCGTATCGGGTCGGGCCATCCAAAGGGCCCGACGCCATATGTTAACACAATGTCGGATTTCTTTGCAGCAGAAGTGAAACGGCGCGTTGCAGAAGAAACGGACCATACGGTTGATTTTGTAGAAGCCTACGGTGGTGCCATCGCCGGCGTCGCTGAAACGCTGTAAATAGTATAGCAGGGTATTTTGGATTTTGGCGGGTTTTGCATCTGCTTTGAATCGTCAAAAATGTTCTTACACAATTTTCCATATTACCTGCCCTTCGGGCCACAAAAATCGTCTGACGCGATTGCCGCAGCACGCGTGGTCTATGACGAAAACCCGTGGCTGAAACAGGTGATGGAAGACGACTTTGGTCAGGTCTTTATCGGGCTTGGAACATGGGACAACTACCATCTGGGGACCAAGGATGATTGGTCGACCATCGCAGACCTCAAGGGAGTCAAAATTGGCGGCGCTGGACCGAACCTGCCCTGGCTTGAATACGTTGATGCTATCCCTGTTCAATCGACCCTTCCCGAGGGATATCTTGCCCTTAAAACAGGGATTTACACTGGTTGGCTGATGACACCATCGGCCTATAATGGCTTCAAATTTTACGAGCCCGCACCCTATTACACCTTGATCGGCTTTGGGGCGATGCCAGTGGTTATGCTGACAGCCAACAAGGCCAAGATGGAATCTCTGCCCGAAGATGTTCGCAAGATCATCTTGGAAGTTGGCAATGCTTGGGAGGCAAAGAACGGCGAAGCAATGGACGCAAGCCAAACATTTGGTCTGGCCAAATTGGCGGAAAACGGCGCGATCATCAAAGACTTGCCCGAAGCAATCCGAACTGAATGGGCGCAAAGCCTTTCAGAGTTTCCCAAGCTGCAGACAAAAGAGGCTGAATCGCGCGAGCTATGCCCGAAAGTTGGTGATGGCGTGATCAGGCGGCGTTTTGAAGTTGCTTGATCCCGTCCTTGAATTTAATCCCTTGGATGATCTCGGGCATGCGGTTGGCACCGTCGAGTTTGCGCCATTTTGTCTGCGCTGACATCATCAGTTTGAACGCCATTGCGAGGCCGGTCTTACGGCTGAGGCAGCCTT
>JBLIGH010000263.1:0-4990 GCA_047636855.1 Pseudorhodobacter sp. | reverse complement strand
CACTGGGCATCGGTCAAAACACGTCGGGTCAAGGCTGCTCTCCTCTGTTTGCAACCTTGAATCAGAACTCACGTGATTTGGGAATCCTAAACGTCAACAGCCCCTAGACAAGCCTTTGAAAAGAAAATATCTTTCGTCCGGATTGGGTACGGCCTGCCTTTCGCTCGAAACCGCTGGCACCTTGAAAAACCAGATCAAGCCCTTCAGCACGCTGAAACGCAGACCAATCTTTACCCGAAAATATGAAACGATCAGCGCTTCTGTCTGACGCAAAAACGCGCGTTCCAGCCCTCGCAAACCAGCCCCTTGCACCGCGTGATCACAGCTTTGTGTGTGGTTTTTTCGCCCCGATCACTGCCAACCTGTGTAAAAGTTACGTTGGACAAAACTCCAAACCAGTCTATTTTTTGCAGATCCAAAAACCCAAAGGAAAACACTATGAAATCTCCAATGCTTTCGCGTCGCCACGCATTGCTTGCCGCCGCCGCACTGCCATTTGCCCCGGCTCTGACTGCCGGTTTCGCCAGCCCCGCGAATGCGGCTGCAGAAATGAAGGGCTTGGCTGTTGCACAATTCAATCGCTTCAAGCTGGGCAGCTTTGAAGTGACCGCCCTTTTGGCGGGCACCCGCACTGTCGAAAAACCGACCGAGATCTTTGGCCTGAACGCCGACCCGGCAGAGTTTGAGGCCGTGTCTAAAGCGGCCTTCCTGCCGACCGACAAAGCCCAGTTTTTCTTCACCCCGACCGTGGTCAATACCGGGTCCGAGCTGGTGTTGTTTGACACAGGTCTTAGCGCCGAAGGCATCACCGGGGCGCTGGCCGCCGCCGGCTACACGCCTGACCAGATTGACACGGTTGTTTTGACCCACATGCACGGGGACCACATTGGTGGCCTGATGAACGAGGGCAGCGCGACCTTCGCCAATGCCAAGATCGTCACTGGCGCCACCGAGCATAACCATTGGATGGGTGCGGCGAATGAAGGCTTCGACGCCAATGTCCGCCCGTTGAATGACAAGATCAGCTTCTTGGATGACGGCGGCACGGTCACTGGCGGCATCACCTCGATGCTGGCATCAGGCCATACACCGGGCCATATGGGGTACCGTTTGGAAAGCGACGGTCAAAGCCTCGTGCTGATCGGTGATATGGCAAACCACTATGTCTGGTCGCTAGCGCATCCTGATTGGGAAGTGCGCTTCGATATGGACAAATCCGCCGCTGCCGCCACGCGCCGCACAATGCTGGGCATGTTGGCCGCAGACCGCACCCCGTTCATCGGCTACCACATGCCTTTCCCGGCAATGGGTTATGCCGAGGTTCGCGGTGACGGGTTCCACTATGTGCCTGCCAGCTATCAGATGATGATGGGCTAAACTCTCAAAGCTCCGCCACCAGCCTGCTGTGTTAGGCTGGTGGCGCCTTGGTCACGCGCCAATGCTTGCCAACAGGCAATTTACGTCCCTCATTGACCACACCGATATGAAAGCCCGCTTGTGCCAGATCTTCTGTCTGGGCTGCAATCACCGCATCAGCGCCCAATTCAAAGCCATGCGCGTGGAATGATAGCTTTGGCGCGGCGCGCAAAACACCCGAGGTTTTGGTGGTGCTGCGCTGCAAATTCAAAGCCACCGCGCCGTCATGGGTTAACTCAAAACCAAGCGTTGGGCTTCGCGGCAAATCGAGGCGCCAAACGGCTGCAATCGCATTCCGCGGGACTGTAAAAATGCGGTGCCCGCCGAAAACACCCCAACGCTCGAATGTGATGGCTTTTGGGTCAAAACTGATCGCTGAAGTGACGCCAAAGGGGCGGTTCGCCAACCTCCATGCCAGCAAGCTCGACCCCATAACCAAGCAAAGCAAAACCGCAAGACCGACGTAATCCTTGTGCCAATGCAAGCCAAGATTGGGGACGATCATGCGTGCAAAGTCCAAAGCCAGCCAAGCAAATCCCAAGCCAACGAAAGCGACACAAGCCGCAAGCACGATGTTTGGTTGGCGATTGGGGCCTATGCGCGCCCTATTCAAGTCTGATCGCGCCAACGGTTCGCCACCGGATAGCGCCGATCAAGCCAGAAGGCGCGCCGGGTCAGGCGGGTGCCGGGGGCGGCTTGAAAGCGTTTGTATTCTGACAGATAGACCAAACGCTCGACCTTTTTCACTGTGTCGCGATCATAGCCCGCCTCGACCAGATCCGCGACCGAGACATCATTATCCACAATCGCCTCGAGGATAGCATCCAGCACCTCATAGGGCGGCAGGCTGTCGTCATCGCGTTGATCTGGGCGCAGCTCGGCCGAGGGCGGTTTGTCGATGACCCGAGGCGGTATGACCTCGCCCGCCGGGGCCAGCATCCAAGGCCGGTGATTGGCATTGCGCCAGCGGCAGGTCTCGAACACCCTGGTTTTGTAAAGATCCTTGATCGGGTTAAAGCCGCCCGCCATATCGCCGTAAATCGTACAGTAGCCCACGGCGACCTCGGATTTATTACCTGTGGTCAGCAGCATCTCGCCAAATTTATTCGACAGCGCCATCAGCAAAAGCCCCCGCAAGCGCGACTGAATATTCTCTTCGGTCACATCGGGCTTGGTGCCTTCAAACAAAGGGGCCAATGTGTTGGAAATCGCCCCGCGCCCTTCGGCGATAGGCACAAAGTCATAGCGACAGCCCAAAGCCGTGGCGACCTGCTTGGCGTCGTCCAGACTGGATTGCGAAGTGTATTGCGACGGCAACATCACGCAGCGCACGTTTTCGGGGCCGATGGCGTCTGCCGCAATGGTCGCGACAATCGCACTATCGATCCCGCCCGAAAGCCCCAGCAGCACTTTTTTGAACCCGGTTTTGCGCAGATAGTCGCGCAAAGACAACACCATCGCGTGATAATCCGCCTCCCAAACATCGGGTTGCTTTGCCAAATCACCCTTGTCCGCGCGCCAGCCTTGCGGGCCTTGCACGAAATCAACATGGGAAACCGCCTCTGTCATCGCGGGCATTTGCACCGCCAATGCGCCACCGGGGTTCAGCACAAAAGAAGCGCCATCAAAGACCTGATCATCCTGCCCGCCAACCAAGTTCAGATAGACCAGCGGCAGGCCGGTTTCCACGACCCGCGAGACCATGATGTTTTGCCGTAGCGCCAGCTTGTCACGGTGATAAGGCGAGCCATTGGGGACCAGTAAAATATCGGCACCGGTCTCGGCCAGGGTCTCGGCAACATCGTGATACCAGCTATCCTCGCAAATCGGGGTGCCGATGCGCAAAGGACCGATGCGGTAGGGGCCGTTCACCTCTGCCGCGGAAAACAGGCGTTTTTCATCGAAGACGGAATCGTTGGGCAGATGATGCTTCAAAACTGTGGCCGTGATGCGCCCGCCTTCCAGCACGAAATAGGCGTTGAACAAACGCCCCCCTTGCACGCACGGCCCGCCAATACCCAAAGCAGGGCCATCGGCGCATTGCACAGCCAAGGTTTCCACCGCCGCCATCACCTCGTCGATGAAAGCAGGGCGCTGAATAAGGTCCTGCGTCTGGTAGCCGGTGATAAACATCTCTGGCAGCGCCACCATCTGCGCCCCGGCCTCGCGGCCCAGTTGCCACGCCCCAAAGGCGGCAGCGGCATTGTCGGCAATTGCACCCACTGTCGGGTTAAGCTGAGCCAAAGTCAGGCGAAAACGGTCGGCCATGGCATCGTCCTTCATAGGGTTTGTTCCGGCAAGGTTTAGCAGATCGAACGGTAAGGGAAAGGGCATCTGCTTGTCAGCTTCGGGATGGGCCGTTAGGCTTTGGTGTTGAAACGGTAGCTGGCCATAGTGTCACGGCGCACAAAGGATGATTCGGGTGAGCAAAGCATTTTGGGGAATGGCCGCACTGGCAGCAACTTTGGCAAGCAATGTGGCTTGGGCGCAAGACGGTGTCATTGCCAAGCAATATGATGACGGCTCTGTCTATGAGGGCACGTTTAAAGATGGGCGGCAGGACGGCACAGGCACTTTCACGCTGCCAAACGGTTATGAATATTCTGGCGAATGGGTCGCAGGGGAAATTCGCGGCCAAGGGCTTGCACGCTTTCCCAATGGCTCTGTCTATGACGGGCAATTCGCGGCTGGCGCCCCAAATGGCAACGGCAAAATCACCTATGCCGATGGCGGCACCTATGAAGGCACCTGGCAAGAGGGCCGACAAACCGGCAATGGCGTTGCGAATTACCCCGATGGCAGCATTTACACCGGGGATTTCGTCAATGCCGCCCATCATGGCACCGGCACACTGACCGATACGCGCGGCTATAAATACGAAGGCAGTTGGGTCGAGGGCGTCAAACAGGGGCGCGGCAAAATCACTTATCCTGACGGTGCAATTTACGATGGCGATCTGGTCGCAGGCCAGCGCAGCGGCCAAGGCACGTTGATCATGCCAGAGGGTTTGACCTTTGTCGGGGCTTGGTCGGATGGTCAGATCAACGGCACTGGCGTGCTGACGCAGCCGAATGGTGATGTCTATGAAGGTCCGCTGCTCAACGGCGAACGCGAGGGCCTTGGCCGCGTCACTTACGGCAATGGCGACAGCTACGAGGGCGGGTTTCAAAACGACCGCCGCCATGGCAAAGGCCTGTTCAAAGGCCCTGATGGCTATATTTACGACGGCGAATGGGCAGACGGGCGCATCGCGGGCACCGGCACCATGACCTATCCGGATGGCGCTATCTATATCGGTGACTTCAACGACGACCAGCCCGATGGGGTGGGTCGCATCACCTATCCCGGCGGTGCGACCTATGAGGGCGACTGGAAAGCCGGCGTGGTCGCGGGCAAAGGCCGCAGCACCTATCCCAACGGTCAAAGCTATGCGGGGGACTTCGTCAAAACTCAGTTCAGCGGCCAAGGCGTGATGCGCTATCCTGACGGCCAGACATATGACGGCACATGGCGCGCTGGCCGACGCGAGGGTCAGGGTACCGCCACCTATAGCGATGGCAGCGTTTATACAGGC
>JBLIGH010000262.1:0-4998 GCA_047636855.1 Pseudorhodobacter sp. | reverse complement strand
GCGCCAACCCTCTTCAAAGGCGAAGCGAAACAATTGGCGGATCGCGGATAAACGCCGCGCGCGGGTGGCCTTGGACAGGCCCTGCGCTTCGCAAAAGATTAGGTAGGTTTCAATTGCCGCGCGATCAACATCGCCAAAATCTTGAGGTTTGCGGTCCAACCATGTTGCAAAATCCAAAAGGTCCCGGCCATAGGCCAGACGCGTGTTATGAGCCGCCCCCAGTTCTGCGGCCTGTGCCTCTAGAAACACCGATATCCAACGATCATGCTCGGCGCTCATCCGCGCCGCTCCAACAACATCAGCTCTAGGGCGGTGCGGCGTGACAAATCATCCAAGCCGACGTGGCGCAGCAGCGAAAGCCCTTCGGTGACACCACGGATATCGCCTTGCAGGCCTTGCTGAATGCGGTCAATCGCCAAAAGGATCGCCTCGCCCAAACGCTGTTCAGACAAAAGCGCGGATAGATCGGCGGGCAATTCGGGGCGGAAAAAAGCAGGCGCAATGGCGCGGGCCAGACTGTTGGGCGGCGTGACGCCCTGCAGATTACCACGCGCCAGACCAATCAAAAACGCCTCTAGCCCGTCGACAGGCGCACGCTTGGTCGCGGCCAACTCGTATTGCGACGACAAAAGCGATACGCGAAACGCCAGCGCACTGGCCTCGCCGGTTAAAGGCAAGCGCATAAGCTGGGCTGAAAACAGCTCGGCGAAGGGGACTTCAAGCTCTGCCTCGCTCATCTGCATGAAGGCGTCGAGCAAAGCATGCGACACGGCACCGGGATCGGCGGCGGACAGGGCGGTTTCAAAACGCTGAAACGCATCGACCCGGTCCCAGACACCGCCAGAGGCTGCGGGCAACCGTTCGGTATAAATCCCAAGCAGTTGATTTTGCGGCAAGACACCGGCGCGCGACAACCGCTCGGAGGCCTCAATCTGCGCTTTCCACCCAGCGGTATCGCGCAACTCGGCATGCGAGAATGCCAGTGGCAAAGGCGCTGTCGGCAAGCCTTCCCCGATGGCATCCAGAATACGCCAGATTAAAGGTGTCATCGGCGAGGGCGGCTCGGTCGGCTCTGCCCCATCCGCAAGCCCAGGGTCCAGAAAACGGCTCAACAAGATATCTTCAGCCGGGCTGATGTAATCCAGCGCTTGGGCAATGCGCAAAGTCAGCGCCGCTGCATTCCAATCGCCCGAGCGGGCAAGGCAAAAGACGCGCGTCGGGTAGGTCGGTGCCAAATCTGGATTTTGTGATAAATAATGACAGGTTTTATCCTCGGTTCCCGTCAGCAAGGACACATCAAAGGCCCGGCGAAATAGGTCCGGTGTCATGGTGCCAGATGCTTTGATAAGCGCGCTTGCTTGCTCTAACGCGCCCAAAGCCAACAGCTTGTCAACGCGCGCCAAAAGCAATGTGCCTTTGCCGCCCGCATCGGCAGGCGGTGAGGCCTCGGCCAATAGGATCGTCAGCAATTGACTTTGCAAAGCGGGCAGGGCGTCGGCACGCTCTGCCGCCAAAATGGCTGCGATTTCCATGGTTTTGCCCAAGCCCCATAGATCGCGCGGCAAGCCCGAAACCGCAGGTGCAATGATCCCTGCAGCGTCGGACGAGGGCCCGCCCAGAACCGAAACCACGATGTCTTGCGGCACGGCATTGCCGGTTTCGGCAACCTTGGGTTCCGAAGGCCCCGAGGGCTGCACGGGCGTTGTGATGGATTTTGACAGCCAATCAATCGCAGATAGAGGTGCCTGTGCCAATGCAGGCGCCGCCGACACCAAAAGTGCGGCACAAAACAAGCACCAAGCCTTTCCAGAAAAGACCTGCGCTTTACGCTGTCCGGGATGCATCGTCAGTTGCCATCCAATACCACTGGTTTCGTCACTTCGTTTTGCACTGGCGACAAGTCTGCCAGATAGGCAAAACCGGTCAGTCCGATCAGCCCCAATATTGTCAACACGACCACCCCTTTCAAGATCAACTTCATCTTAACCTGCTTTCTGCCTTAACCTCTTTGGCCGATCTTTTCATCCCGCACTTTCAAGTATGGGGAACCGGTCTCTGGATTTTATACATAGTTTATTTTTTAACGGAGTTCACGCGGAACCGAAAAGAAACTGCACCAACGGGCGGTGCTTTGCCACTAATCGCGGCATTCGCGGATCGAAGGGCTGGACAGCGGAGGAAAGCCACCGCTATTGGAAACCAACAGGTGTTTTTCGCGACACGGAATGTAGGTCGGAGGTTGGCTTCAGGATGCGACTTAAAAAGTCGGTTGTGATGGTTGGAATGATGGGGGCGGGTAAAACCGCTGTCGGCACCCAACTTGCCCGCATTCTGGAGGTGCCTTTTATAGATTCGGATGACGAGATCGTGCGCGCCGCCAATCGTAGCATCGCCGAGATCTTCGAGCGCGATGGCGAGCCGTTTTTTCGGCAAAAAGAAACGCAAGTGATTGCGCGTTTGCTGGAAGGGCCGCCTTGTGTGCTGTCGACCGGTGGTGGCGCTTTCCTGTCAGAGGTCAATCGCAACCTTATCGCCGATCTGGGTGTATCGGTTTGGTTGCGTGCCGAGTTGGATTTGCTGTGGAACCGTGTGCGGCACAAAAATACCCGACCGCTGTTGCGCACCGCAAACCCTCGCGAAACCTTGCGCAGCCTCAACGAGGCCCGCAAGCCCGTCTATTGCCTGGCCGATCTTGCCGTTGATACCGAAGCTGATTTGCCGATCGATAGCATGGCCCGCAGGGTGTTCGAGGCCCTTTCAACCCGCGCCGATGCCTTAGAAGGATAAAATTATGAATATGGATATTGTCCCGGTAGCTTTGGGCGACCGCAGCTACGAGGTGCGTATTGCTGCTGGCCTGATCGATATCGCGGGGGCACAGATTGCCCCTTTGTTGCGCCGCCCGCGTGTCGCTGTTGTTACCGATGCCACGGTCGGTGCCTTGCATCTGGACCGGCTGCGAGCCTCTTTGACGGCCAGCGGGATCGAGATGACGGCCCTGACCCTTCCTGCCGGCGAGGCCACAAAGGGCTGGCCGCAATTCACCAAAACGGTCGAATGGCTGCTGGACCAAAAAATAGAGCGTAAAGACGTTGTGATTGCCCTGGGGGGCGGGGTGATTGGCGATTTGGTGGGCTTTGCCGCAGCCGTTTTGCGGCGCGGTGTGCGGTTCGTTCAGATGCCAACCTCGCTTTTGGCGCAGGTCGATAGCTCGGTTGGTGGTAAAACCGGCATCAACGCGCCACAGGGCAAGAATTTGATCGGGGCGTTTCACCAACCCAGTTTGGTTCTGGCCGACATTGCTTTGCTGGACACCATGCCCAAGCGTGATTTTTTGTCAGGCTACGGCGAGGTGGTAAAATACGGGCTGCTTGGGGATCTGGATTTCTTTGAATGGCTGGAAAAGCACGGCCCTGACATGGCCGCAGGTGACGTGGCACTTCGCCAATATGCTGTGCGCCGCTCGGTCGAGATGAAAGCCGAGATCGTCGTGCGCGACGAGACCGAAGAGGGTGACCGCGCCTTGTTGAATTTGGGCCATACGTTTTGTCATGCGCTCGAAAACGCAACCGGATATTCCGACCGCTTGTTGCACGGTGAAGGTGTTGCAATCGGCTGTGCAATGGCGTTCGAACTTAGCCAGCGGCTGGGTCTTTGCGCCCAAGAATGCCCAAGCCGCGTGCGCGCGCATTTGCGCCTGATGGGGCTGAAGGTGGACTTGGCTGATATCGAAGGCAATTTACCAGATGCGGGCGCTCTTTTGGACTTGATGGGTCAGGACAAAAAAGTGGTCGATGGCCAATTGCGTTTCATATTGGCGCGCGGCATAGGCGCATCTTTTGTCGCCAGCGCGGTTGCGCGCGAAACGGTTCTGGCACTTTTGAAAGACGCCTTGAGCGTTAAGGCATAGCTGCAGGGCAGGCGGGTTGGAACCGGATTTGGGGACCGCTATTGACGCAAGCGCTAGTGGTCCCTTTGGTCTAGGTAACAGAAACACGAGGATCAGGGCCGCTGAGCCGCTGAAAGCTTTGTTCAAAGGGGCAAACGCCACCCGAGATGATGTCCAGCAGGTGGAGAGCCAAGAGTGCATCATATTGAAAGCAGGGGAAGGTGGCGCTGCCAAGGTGGTGGAGTACGAAGATACCCCAGAGACCAACAGCATGCGCAAAGAGCTGGTGGCCTATAACGCCCTGCTTGCTGACACCTTCATCGACATCCCAACCCTAGAAGACGCTTGGGTGACACGGCAGGGCCAGTGGGGGAAAGACGTCAGGGTTCAGATTGACCCGAATCACCAGTTTGTAAGACGGATATTCAGCCGGGGTGACTGGGGCTGTAAAGGTCGCTTCTATGGGCCGTGGTGGCAACAGGTGAGCAAGGCATTGAGAGGGCAGATCTTCATCAATGACACCCCTACGATCGAGGTGGACTACAAGGGTCTGCATGTGATGATCCTCTCAGCAGAGAAGGGGGTGGTCATCGAAGGCGATCCCTATGCGCTGCCTGCAGGCCTTGTACCGGGTGCTTCTGCTGAACTGCAAAGGACCCTTGTTAAGAAGCTGGTGCTGACTGCCCTGAACGCCAAGAACAACGCAGCAGCCTTTGCTAGCTTTAGGGATGGGTTCCCGGCGGGACACATGGCCAAGGGAATGACCAACGAAGAGCTGGAATCCGTCCTTGGGGCCTTCACGGCTAAACACCCTCATCTGGCTGATCGTCTTTGTGCTGATCAAGGTATTCGGCTGATGAACATCGACGGTAAGATTGCTGCTGTGGTGCAACGGTACATGACATTGAAGGGCGTTCCTGTCCTCTCTGTTCATGACAGCTTCATCGTTGACTATACCCACACCAAGCTTTTGCGGCGGGCACTGCTGTTTGCCTCCGAGTTGGTAGTTGGCCGAGCGCTTCCTGTTGATGCAAATGCCTTGGGGTTGGATGAGGCGGTGTTTCCACCTGACGTGATCCAGCACTTCAAGTCATGGCGAGAGGCCCCTA
>JBLIGH010000261.1:0-5011 GCA_047636855.1 Pseudorhodobacter sp. | reverse complement strand
GCATCGCATTTTCGCGCATTCTCCCGTATAGTTTTGCAGTGAAGTGCGTGAAATACGCACCGTAAGGATAAAATATGCGGAAAAATCGCAATGCTGGATGACCTCGATTCTCGACTACTGGGCGAGTTACAGAAAAATGCCATGCTCACGGCGCAAGAGTTGGGCGAACGCCTTAATTTGTCGGCTTCGCAAGCCGGGCGACGCCGCCAGCGGCTAGAGCAGGAAGGCTATATCACCGGCTATACCGCCCGGCTTGACCCGCAACGCGTCGGCCTTTCAGTGCAGGCCTTTGTTCAGGTGCAGATGGCCAGCCACGCGCCAGACGGTGCGCGCAGTTTTGCCAGCCTGATTTCCACCCGGCCCGAGATCATCAGCGCCTGGACCTTAACCGGTGATGCGGATTACCTGCTGCGGGTTTGGTGCGCGGATTTGCCCGGGTTGAACCGATTGATCCACGAAGTTCTTTTGCCGCACTCTGCGGTGGCGAGGGTCCAAAGCCAGATCGTTATGGATCAGTTTAAACCCGATGCCGCCCTCCCGACCTGACCGAATTTCGTAAGGACTGATATGGAAAGCTTTCTGCTACAGGCCAGCATTTACCTCGGCGCTGCCGTTTTGATCGTCCCCTTGGCGGTCCGGTTTGGTCTTGGCTCGGTATTAGGTTACCTGGCTGCGGGAATATTGGTCGGGCCGATCTTAGGGCTCGCAGGGACGAATACCGCTGATCTGCAGCATTTCGCCGAGTTTGGCATTGTAATGATGCTGTTCTTGATCGGGCTAGAGCTGGAACCCCGCGCGCTTTGGGATATGCGTCATAAGCTTTTGGGCTTGGGCGGCTTGCAAGTGGTCCTAACCACCGCCGCCATCGCTGTGTTTTGTCATTGGCTGGGCTTGGGGTGGCAGGTTGGGCTGACGCTGGGCATGGTGCTGTCCTTGTCGTCGACCGCAATCGTGCTGCAAACGCTGTCCGAAAAGAACCTGATGCGGACAGGCGGTGGGCGCGCCACTTTTGCAGTCTTGCTGACGCAAGATATTGCGGTGGTACCAATGCTGGCCTTGATCCCGCTTTTGACGCTCGCCGCAACCAACCCTTTGGTGTTCGATGCCGCCACCTTTGGTATCACCAATCCGGGCGTGGTCGCTGAAAAACATGTCGAAGGCGCTGCCGAGCCTTTGCTGACGCTGGTGCAATCCTTGCCCAATTGGGCAGTCACCTTAATGACGCTTGGCATCGTTGTCGGCATTATTTTGATCGGTCACTTCCTCACCCGGCCGATTTTTCGCTTCGTCCACGCCTCGCGCCTGCCAGAGATGAGCACGTTCATCTCTTTGTTGATGATCCTTGGCATTGCCTTTTTGATGATGCTGGTCGGGCTATCGCCTGCTTTGGGGACTTTTATTGCAGGCGTGGTTTTGGCCAACTCCGAGTTCCGCCATCAGCTGGAGGCCGATATCCAACCTTTCAAAGGCATTTTGATGGGGTTGTTTTTTATCACTGTCGGGGTCGGGATTAACTTTTCGATCCTCGTTGCAAAACCGTTTCTGATCATCGGGCTAACCCTCAGCCTTATTTTGCTAAAGGCCTCGATCCTGATGCTGCTGGCCTTGGTGTTTCGCGTCCGTGGCAAGGGCAAATGGCTGTTCGCCTTGGGTCTGGCGCAGGCTGGCGAGTTTGGCTTTCTAATCGTCAGCTTTGCGCGCAAACAAGATGTTCTGCCCCCCGCCATTGCTGAACCAACCTTGCTGATCATCAGCCTGTCGATGCTGCTGACGCCGCTGCTCTTCATCGGCTATGAAGCGCTGGCGCGACGATTGGCGACCCGCGACCCCGAACATCCGGCCGATGACATCAACGAAAAAGGCACCGTGATCATTGCAGGGATCGGGCGTTTTGGGCAGGTTGTTAACCGATTGGCCCGGATGGCAGGCGCCTCGACTGTGGTGCTGGACAGCGATATGGGGGCCATCGAACGGATGCGGCGCTTTGGGGCCACGGGCTTCTTTGGCGACCCGACCCGCCCGGAACTGCTGGAAGCTGCCGGGCTGGCAGAAGCCTCGGTTTTGGTGGTTGCGGTGGATGACCCCGATAAGGTCACCCGCGTCGTGGCTTTCGCTCGTAAGCAGCGCCCCGATATCCATATCGTCGCACGCGCCCATGACCGGACCCATGTGTTCCAGCTTTATCAGGCCGGTGCCAATGATATCGTGCGCGAAACCTACGATTCCTCGATCCGCGCCGGGCGCTATGTTTTGGAACAAATCGGCTTCACCGATTATGAGGCCGCGAAGATGAGCCAGACCTATTTCAAAGTGGAACGCGCCGCGATGCGCGATCTGGCCTCGCTTTGGGTGCCGGGCCAGCCGTTGCACCTGAATGACGCCTATATCGCACGCTCGCGGCAATTGGACGAAGATCTTGCCTCTGCGATGAGCGAGGATCTGGATGAAACCCGCCCCAAGGCCGATGCCGCAGAATAGGGCCGTGCCCTGCCTTCTTTTCCGCAAAGTCCCCCCGGTGGTCCGGGGGACCCAAGCGCGCCCTAGCCTGCCGCAACACCCGCTTCCGCAAAGGTCGCCATGCCGGAATGGCACGCGACCGCGCCTTGCAAAACGGCAATGGCCAACGCCGCCCCAGAGCCTTCCCCAAGCCGCAATCCAAGATCCAACAATGGCGCCTTGCCCAAATGCCGCAAAAGCACAGGATGTGCCCCTTCGGCACTGACATGCCCTGCCACACAATGATCCAGCGCGCCGTCTTGCAGCTGGGCCAGAACCGCCGCCGCAGCACAGCAGATAAACCCATCCAGAATAACCGGAATCCCGGCCACACGAGCATGGGCAATCGCACCCGCCATTGCGGCAATCTCGCGCCCACCGAGGCAGCGCAAAACCTCTAGCGGATCGCGGTCGCGGTGCAGGGCCAGCCCTTCGGCCACGACAGCGGCCTTGCGCGCCAATCCTGCGTCGTCCACACCAGTGCCGCGCCCGACCCAATCCTCGGGCGCGCCGCCAAACATCGCGCAAGCCATCGCGGCGGCGGGTGTGGTATTGCCAATGCCCATCTCGCCCGTGACCAACAGATCAGACGCCGTATCCACAGCCTCCCAACCCGTTTTCAGCGCGGCCAGCAATTCTGCCGGACTCATCGCAGGCTCGACCGTGAAATCAGCTGTTGGGCGTTCTAATTCCAGCGCGTGCACAGACATTGATGCGCCGAATGCCTTTGAAAGCTGATTGATCGCCGCGCCGCCAGCTTGAAAATTTGCCACCATTTGCACCGTAACCTCGGCCGGAAAGGCAGATACGCCGCGTGCCGCCACGCCGTGATTGCCTGCAAAAATAATGACTTGCGGATGCACTAGTTTGGGGCGAGCATCGCCACGCCAAGCCGCATACCAAATCGCAAGATCCTCAAGTCGCCCAAGTGCTGCCGGAGGTTTGGTCAGTTGCGCATTTCGGGCCTCGGCCCCTGCCCGCGCGGCGATGTCGGGTCCGGTTGTAGCAGCCAAGGCCGCACGAAACCCATTCAAATCTGTGAAAGTTGCAGCCATTGCCCTGCCCTCCTTGCCGAAATGCTTCCCCTTCGGTACCTAAGCAGGGTGCACTTGACCAGTGCTGAAAGGGACAAAGCGATGAGGCAAAGCGACACTTTGCAGATAGGCGATCTTTTGACGGCTTTGCGTTTGCTCAGCCGTTTGCCGCTGCCGGTCGATATGGCCCCGCCACGGGCTATGTCTGCCTGGGCCTGGCCGCTGGCGGGCGCAGGCTTGGCTGCTTTGGTCGCCTTGGTCGGCATGTTGGGTCTTGGTCTTGGTGCAGGCGTGGCTGCAGCTTTGGCGCTTGGCGCGCAGGCCATGCTGACGGGGGCGATGCATGAAGACGGATTGGCCGATACCTTTGACGGCCTGTGGGGCGGCTGGGACAAGGCGCGCCGGCTCGCAATCATGAAAGACAGCCATATTGGCACTTACGGCGTGATGGCGCTGATTGTGGTCAGCTTGATCCGATGGACTGCTTTAACCGGCCTTTTGGCTGGCGGTCATTGGGGGGTGATTATTGTGATTGGTGCGGTTAGCCGGGTGCCAATGGCGATGCTGATGGCGATGTTGCCAAATGCCCGGGGCACAGGGTTGTCGCAATCCGTCGGGCGCGTGCCGATGCCAGCGGCTTGGCTGGCCGTGGCTGTCGGAGTGGGGTTTGCACTGTGTTTGGGGCCTGCGGGGCTTTCGGTCGTGCTATCGGTGGTGGTGGTATCGACGGCACTGGCTTTGGTTGCAAAAGCCAAGATCGGCGGGCAAACTGGTGATATTCTAGGTGCAAGCCAGCAGCTGTCCGAGGCTGCTGCTTTGAGCATAATCGTCGCGTTGCTGTAAAAAAAAGCGGCGGCCCAAAGACCGCCGCTTTCAAAACATTACGCTCAATCAAGCCGCGCGCGACACCAAGACATCGTCGACTGTCTTTTGCGCACCTTTTTCATCGACGCCTGAAACGGCAGCGACTTCACGGGTCAACCGCTCCAACGCCGCTTCATAAAGCTGACGCTCTGAATAAGACTGTTCGCGCTGATCATCTGTGCGGTGCAAGTCACGCACCACTTCAGCAATCGACAAAAGATCGCCCGAGTTGATCTTTTGCTCATATTCCTGTGCCCGACGCGACCACATCGCACGTTTCACACGGGCTTTGCCCTTCAGCGTGTCCAAAGCTTTGGTCACCACATCCGGGCTGGAAAGCGAACGCATACCGATTTCAGTCGCCTTATGGGTCGGAACCCGCAGCGTCATCTTGTCCTTTTCAAACGAGATTACAAAGAGTTCCAGATGCAGGCCTGCAATCTCTTGCTCTTCAATCGAGATGATGCGACCCACGCCATGGGCAGGGTAGACAACAAACTCATTTGGGCGAAAATCAGGCTTCTTGGTCTTGGTCATTCGGTCACTTCCTCAGGTGGACCCCCAGATTTAGAGACACAAAAATTCGCACGCGACCGGATGGCCCCGACGATCATAAT
>JBLIGH010000260.1:0-5021 GCA_047636855.1 Pseudorhodobacter sp. | reverse complement strand
GCATATGCCCGACGCGGTTTTCTATTCGCCAAACGGCCCGGAAGCCTGTTTTGGCGCGCCAATGGGCCGGCAATGGTTTGGCATTCCTTGGATTGATGGCACCAGCGAAGACGCGTCCAAAGAAGGATTGCTGCGGGCGGCAGATGATTTGAACGCCTTCCTTGACGCAAAGCTGGCAGCCGAGGGCCTGTCGCCAGAAAAGCTGGCCTTGGTCGGGTTTTCGCAAGGCGCAATGATCAGCCTGCATGTATCCCCCCGCCGCGCGCATGCCATTGCAGGGGTGGTTGCCATCTCGGGTCGTTTGCTGGCACCGGAACTGCTGGCAGCGCAAACCGTGGTCAGGCCGCCGGTTCTGCTGGTGCATGGCGATCAAGACCCGGTCGTGCCATTTCAAGATATGGGGTTGGCTGGCAATGCGCTGGTTGCAGCCGGGTTTGAAACCTACGGTCATGTCATGCAAGGGACGGGTCACGGCATCGCACCTGATGGCCTGTCTGCGGCGCTCTCGTTTTTGCAAGAACGGCTCGGGCTTTAAGCGCGCGCCAGAAAACGGGATCTAAAACGTCATGCGGCTGTAACCTGACTGCGGTACTGCGACCAAATGTAGCTTGCCGATTGGCCGATAGAGGGGCTTGTCTCAAGACAGCCGCGATATATAGTCATCACATTGGGGCGGCGTTGCCCGCTTTGATGCCAGCAAGCAGACAGGATGCGGAGGCTTTGGGTCTAGACGATGGACGGCGAATTTCGAACTAATTTTGTGCGCGAACCTTCCGCGCTGAAACGCTACCCGGCATTGGTGCTGAATGCGGATTACCGCCCGCTTTCCTATTACCCGCTGTCGCTTTGGCCTTGGCAAGAAGCCGTGAAGGCCGCCTATCTGGACCGGGTTACGATCGTTGCGGAATATGACCATATTGTCCGAAGCCAAAGGGCCGAGATACGAATCCCCTCGGTGGTCGTTCTGAAAGATTTTGTAAAACCTCAAAAGCGCGTGGCCTTCACGCGCTTTAATCTTTTTCTGAGGGATGCGTTTTGCTGTCAGTATTGTGCCGCGAAGGGCGATTTGACTTTTGACCATGTGATCCCGCGCGCCCGCGGTGGCGTGACCAGCTGGGAAAACGTTGTGGCGGCTTGCAGCCCTTGCAATTTGCGCAAAGGGGCGCGTTCGGTGAAGGCTGCAGGCTTGCATTTGGCGCGTCGCCCATCCCAACCAACTTCAGAGGAAATGCAAACCTATGGCCGTCGCTTTCCGCCAAACTACCTGCATGACAGCTGGTTGGACTTTCTGTATTGGGATGCAGAGCTGGACGCGTAAAGGCGGCGCCCGCACAGCCTGTGTGAATGCTACCATAAGAGTCACAGAAACGGGGGGCTTGCTGTCAAAAGTGATGCATCGGATTCACCGAGCGTCCTTCATTCAAGCAGTTTATTGACCTATTCGCTGTTGCTCGAAAGGTTTGCGTTTCGCCGCAAGTCGTCGGCAGTTCCAGCAAAACAAGCCCGACACACGACAAGAAGCGCTTCTTCGGTCCGTTTTCAGTGAACTAAATGTCGATCTCACCTTCACTGAACCACCCATTGGCCATCACGTGAGCCATAACAGCGTTCGGGGTATCGGTGTAAGCAACCAGCACAAGGCTTTTCACCGCGCGACTGCAGGTCACATAGAGAAGACGCCGGGTGCGTTCCAAGCCTGTTGGTTTCCCACTCGCCGCATTCTTTTTGTCTGTTTCAGATAGGTGGCGGCGGCAAGTCGGAGGCTGCGACCGCCTACGGGATCGAGCATGCGAACGAATACGACATTAGGATCTGGCTTGAGCCAGACGAGTTCAAGGGAGCCAGGGCGCTTCACGCCTTGCCGCTTGTGCGGGGCGGGACCAAGCGCAACGTCGCTTCGCTGCTTAAGCGGCAGCGTTGCCTGCTCGTCATCGACGATCCATCAGAGCCGTTCGCGGCTGAAGAGTTAGCGACGCTGTGTGGAGAAGGGTCCCATATTATCGTCACAACGAGGATTGAGACTCTTGACGAATATACCATTCCCGAATTGATTCAGGATGAAGCACGCGAAATTTTAGACGATTCCGTTTCCGCCCCTTGTCCAACCACCATATTCGACAAGATCTCGTCGACGGTCGACGGTCGACGGTCGACGGTCGACGGTCGACGGTCGACGGTCGGCGGGCATCCCCTCAGCTATGCGCTGATCAACGCGGCCATGCGGACAGGGGCGGACTGGGAGGATAACTGGAAGTTGGTGATGGCCCATGGCCCATGGCTTATGACAGCGGAACCTGCCGCGTTTGGAAAGCTTGCTGGGTCCGCATATGTTTCCGCTGTCGAGATCGAAAAATTCAAATCCAAGTATCTGACCTCCGGACTTATCGGGCGAATGTTTGGTATCAATTAAGCAGTCGCACGCCGGACACTTAAAGGTCATAACATCAGTCCAGTAGCTGACCCGAAATTGCTTGAGGTTTGGGTCTATAAACGCAACGAGGTCTTGTCCGTGACAACATATTTGGCGGCTGCGCAACCGCTACCCACAAGCCCTCAAAAGGACAGCTTAAAAGTAGCGACAAATTCCGAATTCTTCGAAAAAACGATGAAAATGGCAAAATTGGTGAATCCGATGCTTCCGTCCTGTGAAATGTATACTTCCCGACAGGCTACCACTGACTCGGAGGTCTATAAAAATAAGGACTTGGCGTTCAAAATTGTGAAAGTTATGCTTCCCTATACAGCCCGCGAAAAGAGCGCGTAGACCGCAGCCATTGGGCCGCGCAGGCTTGGTGACTGTAAAAAGCCTCGGGGTAGGTTTCGATAGCGCGCGCCAAGTGCTAGACTCGGGTTGAACTTGGCGTTAGAAGGCTTCATGTTTGCGCTAACATTAGTGCGATTACAACCACGAGGACGATTATGGTTTCCCGCGTCATTCCTGTAGAACCCTTTGATCTTGTTATCTTTGGCGGCACCGGTGACCTTGCTCGCCGCAAGATTATTCCGGGCCTTTACCGTCGCTATTGGGCCGGACAAATTCCGACAGATTGCAACATAATCGGCGCGGCGCGTTCGCAAATGACCGAAGATGCCTTTCGAGACAACGCGCGCGAGGCGATTGCGGAATTTGTCTCTAAGGATAAGTTAGACGCCAAAATCATTGAAGAATTTGTGGCGCAGATTGGCTATGTTTCAATCGATGCCAAAGGCACCAATGGCTGGGCCGAGCTGAAAAGCAAGGTGCGCCCAGGCAAGATCCAGGCGTTTTACTTCTCGGTGGCACCGTCGTTGTTTGGGGATTTGGCCGAACGCCTGCACACCAATAAAATTGCCAATGATGACAGCCGTATCGTGGTGGAAAAACCATTCGGTCGCGATTTGGCCTCTGCCAAAGACTTGAACGCCACGCTGGCACTGCATTTCAAAGAGGCACAGATTTACCGCATCGACCATTACCTTGGCAAAGAAACCGTGCAAAATTTGATGGCTGTGCGCTTTGCCAATATCCTGTTCGAGCCGCTTTGGAAGTCGGAATACATCGACCATGTGCAAATCACCGTGGCCGAAACGGTGGGTGTGAACGGGCGCGGGGCCTATTACGACAAATCCGGCGCGATGCGCGATATGGTGCAAAACCATATGATGCAGCTTTTGTGCCTGATCGCGATGGAGCCACCCTATCACTTCGACCCCGATGCCGTGCGCGATGAAAAGCTGAAAGTCATCCGTGCGCTGGACCCGGTGAAGCCCGAAGACATCGTGCGCGGGCAGTATTTGGCCAGCAGCGGTCAAGGCGGTTACAAGGAACATAGCGAGGACCCGCAGTCCAAGACGGAAAGTTACATCGCGTTGAAGGTCAATGTCTCGAATTGGCGCTGGAAGGGAACACCGTTTTACCTGCGCACCGGCAAAAGACTGCGCGCGCGTACCTCCGAGATCGCGATCACATTTCGCCAGCCGCCGCATTCGATCTTTGATGATGCCGAAGGTTGGCGCGAAAATGTGCTGGTCATCCGGCTTCAGCCCAACGAGGGCATGAATTTGATGGTGATGATCAAAGAGCCGGGGCCGGGCGGAATGCGCCTGACCCAAGTGCCGCTGGACATGTCCTTTGCCGATGCTTTGGGCGAGGAGGGGGCCGACATTCCCGACGCCTACGAGCGGCTGATCATGGATGTGATCCGTGGCAACCAAACTTTGTTCATGCGCGGCGACGAAGTGGAAGCCGCCTGGGCCTGGACCGATCCGATTATCGAAGGCTGGGAGACACGTGGCGACAAGCCGCAAGGCTATGATCCCGGCACTTCCGGGCCTGAAGATGCCTTGATGCTGATGCACCGGGATGGCCGCCGCTGGAGGGAGATCCGCGAATGAACATGATCGAATATCCGGACCGGGATATGATGATGATTGCGCTGGCGGACCGGATCGCCTCGCAGCTTGCGCAAACCTTACGGACGCAAGAGCGCGCCAGCCTTTGCGTTCCCGGTGGCACCACGCCGGGACCGATTTTCGACTATCTGACCGGCGTTGATCTGGATTGGGCGCGGGTGTCGGTGTTTTTGAATGATGAACGTTGGGTCGATGAAGAAAGCCCACGCTCTAACATGCGGCTGCTGCGCCAAAGACTGCTGCAAGATAAGGCCGCGGCAGCCACTTTGGTGCCGCTTTATGCACCAGCGGACCAACCCGAAGACGTGCTCGATAGCCTCAGCGAAGGTTTAGCCCCTCACTTGCCAATCTCGATTTTGCTGTTGGGAATGGGCGCGGATATGCACACCGCCTCGCTGTTTCCCGGCGCGGACCGCCTGGCCGAGGCTTTGGCCGCGGGTGCCCCTATTTTGCTGCCGATGCGGGCCGAAGGCGCGGGCGAACCCCGTATTACCCTGACAGCCCCTGTACTGCGCGACGCGATGCATATTCATATTGTCATCACCGGGAAAGACAAGCGTGCAGCCATTGAAGCGGCCGCCAACTTGCCTGAAATGCAAGCACCTATCCGGGCTTTTTTATCAGTAGCG
>JBLIGH010000259.1:0-5026 GCA_047636855.1 Pseudorhodobacter sp. | reverse complement strand
GCACGCCCTTTAAGGGGGCCAGATTTACGGGCGGTCATCGGTTGGGCTGCGCCGTGGCCTGACATTTGGGCTCTCCTGCATGGGTCGAGGCGTTGATAGCGCAAGCAATCGAGGGCGTCCATGGGGCGAGCGCTGGCTTGACGTGACCAAAGCTTGGGTTAAATGGGGGCCATGAAACACAATCGCTATTATTCAGGCCCGGTCAGCGATCATTTCGACGGCAAGCGGTTTTTCAACCCGGGTGGCCAAACGCCGCGCGGGTTTCGCGACCTGCTGAAATGGCAATTGGGCGGCGGGCGGGCGCAGTGGCCAAATGCCGTTCCCGTTGCCGCCGCAAAACCAGCAGCCCGGGTGGATGATATGACCGTGACGATGGTCGGCCATGCCACCATGCTGATCCAGACCGCAGGCTTGAATATTCTGACCGATCCTGTCTGGTCAGACCGCGCCAGCCCCTTGGCATTTGTCGGGCCGAAACGTGTGTGCGCGCCGGGAATCGCCTTTGCCGACCTGCCCAAGATCGATTTGGTCCTGCTGAGCCATAATCACTATGACCATCTGGACATCGCAACGCTGCAACGCTTGCACCAAGCGCATGCACCGCAGATTGTTACACCTTTGGGCAATGATCGCATCATCCACGCCGCTTTGCCCGAGGCAAAGATAAACACTGGCGATTGGGGCGACGCCGTTAGCTTTGGCCCCCTGACCCTGCATCTGGAACCGTGCCACCATTGGTCTGCCCGTGGCGCGCGCGACCGATCAATGGCGCTTTGGGCTGCTTTTGTGCTGGAGGGTCCTGCCGGAAAACTGCTCCATATCGGCGATACGGGGTTTGACGCAGGCAGGCCCTACCACGGTTTGCAGCCCAAACATGGCGCCTTAAGATTGGCTATTTTGCCGATTGGTGCCTATGAGCCGCGGTGGTTCATGCAGGCCCAGCATCAAAACCCCGAGGAAGCCGCAAAAGGGTTTTTGCTGTCGGGGGCGGCGCATGGGATCGGTCATCACTGGGGGACATTTCAATTGACCAATGAAGCCCGCCACGCGCCGCAAGACGCGCTGTCCGCCGCTTTGAGCGCCCAAAATATTGCGCCCCAACGTTTTGTGCCGCTGGCCCCGGGTGAGGCCTGGCAGATCCCGCCTATTTAGCACCTGATTTCGCGCCGAAAATCGGGTCATTCCCCCTGAGGAATGGCTTTTTGAAAGGTTACATAATGCGGTGGGCGGCCTTCACGAAGGGCTTTTTGCTCGTAGCGCGTCGAAATCCAATCTTGCCAAGGCGTATCGCTTTCGGCGATGAGTTCGAACCCAGCGGCGGGCACTTCTTCCAAGGTTTGGCGCACGTAATCCGGGATATCCGTGGCCACCCGAAATTCAGCCCCCGGCTGCATCACCCGCGCCAGAGACTGCAGGTAAGCAGGCGTCACAAAACGGCGGCGATGATGGCGGCTTTTCGGCCAAGGGTCGGGGTAATTGAGGAATGTCTTGGCAATAGAGTTGTCGGGCAGAACATCCATCACATCGCGGGCATCGCCGGGATAAACCACAAGGTTGGTAACCCCTGCGGCCCGGATTTTCCCCAAAAGCATGGCGACGCCGTTCACGAAAGGCTCACAACCGATGATCCCAATCTGCGGATAGAGCGCGGCGATATGGACCAAATGCTCGCCGCCGCCAAAGCCGACCTCTAACCAGATCGCACGGTTATCACCAAAGATTGCTGCAGGTTCGATCATCTCGCGGGTCGGAATATCCTCGCGCGAGACGCCTGCGGGAAGCAGGCTTTCAAGATCTTCGCTGAGATAGGCTTTCTGGCTGTCGCGCAGGGTTTTGCCATGGCGGCGGCCATAGAAATTGCGCCGCTCGGGCGAGGTATCTTGCGGGTTGTCCGGTTCGGTCATAGCATTCATCCTGTTGCCATTCGGGGCCTACCTGCCCCGGTGCGATTGGTCAAGCTAGCGATATTTGGAGGCCCAAGCCGGGGGCCAGCCCCCGGACCCCCGGGATATTTTCAAACAGATGAGCGGCAAGAGCGCCTTTGAATAGGATCAGCAGTTGCCTTTCTGCGGCGCGCGCGCAAAGCTGCCCGGACCCAACTGAAATACAAAACAAGTGAGCCTTTCTGATGAAAACGGTCTATCTTCTTAACGGCCCCAACCTGAACTTACTGGGTCAGCGCCAACCAGAAATTTATGGCTCCGAGACGCTGGCCGATGTGGAGCGGGACTTTGCCGCCTTAGGGCAAGAATTGGGGTTAAAGGTTGATGCTTTTCAATCCAACCATGAGGGCGCGCTGATTGACCGGATCCACCAAGCGCGACTGAAAGCCGACGCGATTGTGATCAATCCTGCGGCGTTTACCCATACGTCAGTGGCAATTCTGGACGCTTTGAATGCCTTTGACGGCCCGGTGATCGAGGTTCACATCTCGAATGTGCATAAGCGCGAACATTTTCGGCATCATTCCTATGTCAGCCTTCGTGCAGATGGCGTGATCGCAGGGTTGGGCACGGAAGGTTACAAGGCGGCACTGCGGCGCATCGCGCTTTTATTGGCCTGACAGCGACAATTTTAGAATTTGAGGGGGAGAAGGCAGCATGGACGTGCCTGTAAACAAGTTTAAGGCCGCATTGAAGGCTGGCAAACAACAAATCGGGATCTGGGCTTCCATTCCGACCTCGAGCAATGCCGAGGCGCTGGCGACCTGCGGTTTTGACTGGATCTTGATCGACACCGAACACACCCCGGCAGATCCGGCAGCCGTTTTGCCGATGTTGCAGGCCGTGGCCCCTTACGCAACGCAAGCGGCGGTGCGGCCCGGTTGGAACGACGCCACCGAGATCAAGCGGTTGCTGGATGTCGGCGCGCAGACCATCCTTGTGCCCTATGTGCAAAATGCCGAGGAAGCGCGCGCGGCGGTGGCGGCGGTTTGGTACCCCCCCCATGGCATGCGCGGCGTGGCGGGAATGACCCGCGCGGGCCGCTACGGCGCCATCAAAAACTACACTCAGCAGGCCAATGACGAGATTTGCCTATTGGTTCAGGTGGAAACCAAATCCGCGCTGGACGAAATCGAGGCGATTGCGGCGGTTGATGGCGTTGACGGCATATTCATTGGTCCGGCGGATATGGCGGCCTCGCTTGGGTTTCCGGGGCAGTTGGGGCATCCAGAGGTGAAGGCCACCATTTTGCAGGCGATCAGACGCATCGTCGCGGCGGGCAAACCTGCAGGCATCCTCAGCTCTGACCCGGAATTCACCGCAGAAGCAATCGCAGCGGGCACGACCTTCACCGCGGTCGGCATGGATATCAGCCTGCTGATGCAAGCCGCACGCGCTTTATCCGCCGCCTGGATTGGCAAGGCCGACTGAAGGGACGCGGGCCGGCATGGAAATCACCTTTGCGGTTTTGCCGATCGTCCTGACGCTTTTTTGCGGCTGGGTGATGCAGGCGTTTGGGGTTTTGACGCGGCTGCAATGGGACGGGATCGAGATTCTTGGCTTTCGCCTGTTGATCCCGGTGGTCTTGCTGCAATCGCTTTCAACGTCTGAATTCTCGTTTGGGGCGTTTGGCAGTTTGGTTGGCGCTTTGCTGCTATGCACCGCATTGATTGGGGGTTTTGTTTTTACTTTACGCGGTTTGGCGGGTGAAAGGCGCCTGCCAAATCCGGTTTTCACCGCTTTGTTTCAAACCTCTATCCGCTGGAATGCATTTATCGCTTTGGCCGCAGCAGAGCTGTTTATCGGGCCAGAGGGGCTTGGCCTGATCGCGGTGGCAATGGCGGTTTTGGTACCGCTGAACAATGTTGGCAGCATTCTGGTTCTGGCCATGTTCCGCACCGCCAAAACCAGTGCTGCGGCCATGCTGTTAATGGTGGCGAAAAATCCCTTGGTGCAGGCATGTGCCTTGGGGCTGGCGCTGAACCTATCGGGGTTGCACTTGCCCCAAACAATATCGCAAACGCTGGATCTGATTGGCCGGGCGGCCCTTGGTATTGGCTTGCTGAGCGTGGGCGCAAATATTGCGCATAAGCGTTTGCTGCGGGCGCGGGCTGCGGTTTGGCTGGGCGTCGGGATACGGCTTGTCATCTGCCCCGCTGTGTTTTTGGGCATCGCGGTGGTGATCGGATTAGACGCCGTTCAAATATTGGCGGGGGTGTTGGTCTGTTCGGTTCCTGCCGCAACAAACGGCTATATCGTCACCCGGCAAATGGGTGGGGATGCAGAGCTTTATGCCGATATTTTGGTTTGGCAAACGGTCTTGTCGATGCTGCTGCTGCCATTTCTTGCCTACTTTCTGACAGCCTCGCCCTTGTAAGCAGTCAAACAAAGACCCCGCGCGACACATATCGGCGGGGTCTTTGGCAGCAATAAACCGGGTTTAGACGGCTTTTTTCAGGGCCTCTATCAGATCGGTTTTCTCCCACGAGAAACCGCCATCGGCCTCTGGTTCACGCCCGAAATGCCCGTAGGCCGAGGTGCGCGAATAGATGGCTCGGTTCAAGTTCAGATGCTCGCGAATACCGCGAGGTGTCAGATCCATACAGTCCCAAATGGCTTTTTCAAGCTGGGCGTCCGGTACGGCACCCGTCCCATGCGTATCGACATAGATCGACATCGGTTTGGCCACGCCAATTGCATAAGCGACCTGTAAAGTACACCGATCTGCCAACCCGGCAGCGACCACATTCTTGGCCAAATAGCGCGCCGCATAGGCTGCTGAACGGTCAACTTTGGTTGGGTCTTTGCCCGAGAAAGCACCGCCACCATGCGGCGCGGCACCCCCATAAGTATCAACAATGATCTTGCGGCCCGTCAGGCCCGCATCGCCGTCAGGCCCGCCGATCACAAAGGTTCCCGTTGGGTTCACGAACCATTCCGTGTCCTTTGTAATCCAACCTTCGGGCAGGACCTCGCGGATATAGGGCTCGACAATCGCGCGTACGTCTTTGGATTTCTGCTTTCTGCTTTCATGCTGCGTTGACAGCACGATGGAGGTCACCTCGACCGGTTTGCCATCGACA
>JBLIGH010000258.1:0-5058 GCA_047636855.1 Pseudorhodobacter sp. | reverse complement strand
ACCAGGCGTCGGCGTGGTGACCGCCTCGGCAATCATCGCCAGCATTGGTGATGGTCATCAGTTCCGCAATGGCCGCAAGTTTGCAGCGTCGCGCTGAAAGCACACCTTTGGCGTGACGCTGGGTCTGACGCCCGCGAATAAATCCAGCGGCGGCAAAGAGAAGCTCGGGCGCATTACCACCCTCTCGGGAACATTGCAGTGCAATGCCCTGTCGGGCAGTGAATGGGTGACCAATACTTACGATCATTGCTCGTGGTTGGCATGACATCGCTCGTCCGACAGATCAAATCGCACCCAGAGCGCACCAGCAAATGGCTGGCATCGTTGCTGGAACGAAAACCCGCGCGCGTCGCAACTGTCGCATTGGCCAATAAAACGGTAAGAATCGTCTGGGCCGTTTTAACCCGCAACCATCCGCGTATCGAATCGATTGCCGCAGTGCATGCAGCAGCCTAGATTAATCTAGGGCGGGGCCATCGTCTGCGGGCGTGTTTAGTTTGATCACGTGTTCAACTTCTACCACGATGGGGTTTGATCAATTCCTGTAGCCTTCAGTCCAATCTGATCCGCCAGCTTCCGTGGCAGCATTTGGCGGAAACTCTCGTCCAATGGAAACTGCGGCAGCCGATCCGCGATCAGTTTCAGAGTGATTTCCCCTTGCTCTCGATCCCGTAGCTTCTTTTGCGGGTCTCTGTCATCACGAGTTGAGAGCCACAGTTTGTGGACGGCCCAGTGGCGAGGGTCTGGGCAACGCATCGGTGCTGGAAAGCCGCGCTCGTCCAGAACGATCACTTCAATTGCGGGGGATTTGACCAGAAATTGTAGACCCATGATCGCGGCGGGGCGAATATCGCCTTCTTCCAACGGTTCAGCACCTGGCATGGGGCGGTGCATTGGTGTCGGCTCTGGACGAATGAACTCGACCATATAGCCTTTGTCATTCGTAAGACGGAAATCCATCGTGCCACGCGACTGAAAGGTCTTGTCCACCGACTGCTGGATCAGGCGGGTTAGCCCGATCTGCTCGTCGGTCTCGTTCAGCAGCCGAAGTCTGTTACGATCATCGACCAGGATGTCCACGTCACCAGTGGCTGTCGATGCGGAATTGAACACTACACCCGCAAGGCTTTCATAGGCATAAAGCGCGTTCGTGCCGATCACGCGAATGGTTGCGTCCTTCTGGTGCGTCCTGAAGGCCCGTAATGTCTTGGCCGCCATGGCGGGCAGCCGCCCAGCGTTCAGCGACCGCAGTATCGCAGCTTGTTGGTCCATCTCGGCGGAGAGAGCGGCCAGCCGCGTTTTGTTGGCATCCCTGCCTTCGTGGAAGGCTTTGTGTGTCTGCTCGGTCTCGGTGCTTCGGGGGCCAAGAGATTTCACTACACCGCGTTTGCGGCTATACAAATATTCATGCCCGCTGCGGACTTCCCATCCGAGCGATCCACGAAAGCTGTGCCGCCGTAGGTCATCGGCAGTGATCCATGCATCCCAGAGTTGGGACATCTCGACCCTTTCACGGATCGTTCTTGCACCTAAGTTATTGTAATTAATCATTTTGGTGACATAGTTCGAAATTTTATGACATACGTTACCAAATCTAATACTTTCAGATATTTAATCAAGAAAAATGACAATCACGCAGCGACGTGCCGTCGAAGGTGGCTCCTTTGCATTCCGAACAACAAACAGATATGATAATCATAAGGCAGGAATCTTGGGGATAATGTCGCGGCTCGGAAAATTCGGTGGGACAGTTTTCTCAGGTAAAGCGGCAAGCTGCAGTAAAAATCACTGCCCCACTTTTGTATAACCCACTGAATTCATATAGGTTATGAACTCCTCTCTTGGGCACCATGTCGCCTCTGACTTGCTTGTTGATCAAGTCGTTAGAACCAAAAACTGTCCCACTTTCATGAATACCTGTCGAAAGTGGGACAGTTTTGGTCTGCCTTTAATCCGAAATCACATTTCAACGCCTATCGTCTTCGTCGGTTGCCAGGGGCTGGCATGGCGATGCAACAGACGCGCGCCAACTGCGGCCTTTTTGGGGAAAGCCATCCAAATCCCGTGTGCCCAGCACAATCGAGGCGTTCAGATCGGCAGGAGGGTTTGCAACGATTCGTCCGCTGGGAGGACCACCAAACCCATCCTATCAGGGGCAAGGTTGCAGATGGGACTATCCTATCCACAAACCTGACCTGTGCTGTGTTCGGTTTAAGCGCCCTTTTAGCGTGTTTTTTGTGCTGGGCTTGATCTGGCGCAAAGTTCCTTTTTGGCCAAGCAATTAGACCATTGATGATGGAACATATCGAAAAACTCGCCGCCCTTGGCCTCTTTGATACACGGGTACCGCGCTATACCAGCTATCCTGCGGCCCCGATATTCGCGCCGCAAACCGGTGCTGCACGCCAGTCCGAGTGGTTGAGCATGCTGCCTGCGCCCCTGCCGGTCTCGGTCTATGTCCACATCCCATTTTGCGAGCGTCTTTGCTGGTTTTGCGCATGCCGCACCCAAGGCACTCAAACGCTGAGCCCGGTTAAGGCCTATCTGGACACCGTCATTGCAGAGTTGCAGTTGCTTCGCGCGGTTTTGCCGCCGGGTCTGCGCATGGGTCGCTTGCATTGGGGGGGCGGGACGCCAACGATCTTGCCGCCCGCCATGATCCATACCCTGTCTCAAGCCATCAAGGACGTGATCCCGCCAGCAGATGATTTTGAGTTTTCCGTCGAGATTGACCCAACGCTAGTCGATGACGCCAAGATTGACGCCTTGGCAGCCGAAGGTATGAACCGCGCCAGCATCGGGATACAGGATTTTTCGCCCATCGTTCAGGCCGCGATCGGGCGCGATCAATCCTATTCTGCCACCCTTGACTGTGTGACCGCCTTGCGCCGCGCGGGTATCACCTCGCTCAATGCCGATCTGGTTTACGGTTTGCCGCATCAAGACCTGAAGACGATGTCTGCCACAATTGCCCAAGTCCTGACGCTAAAGCCAGAGCGGATTGCGCTGTTTGGTTACGCCCATGTGCCGCATATGGCGAAACGTCAAAAACTGATCGATGAGGCGGCGCTACCGGGCGATATTCTGCGTTACAGGCTGGCCGAAGCGGCAGCCGCGCAGTTTCAGGCGGCTGGATTTCAGGCCATCGGGATTGACCATTTTGCCCGACCTGATGACGGCCTTGCCGTTGCGGCGAACACTCATCGGTTGCGGCGCAATTTTCAGGGATACACCACCGATGATTGCCAAACGCTGATCGGTATCGGGGCGTCGTCCATCTCGCGTTTCAGTCAGGGCTACGTCCAGAACGCTTCTGCCACAGCGGCCTATACGCAACGCATCAAAGCTGGCACGCTTGCCGGCGCTCGGGGGCACAGCTTAAGCGATGATGACCAATTGCACGCACGGGCGATCGAGATGTTGATGTGCGATTTCAGAATTGACCGGAATGAGTTGCGCGAAACCTTTGGGCAGGCCGAGGCGGGTTTGATCCCCCGTCACCTTAGCGTTGTCGATGCCTTCCCGGGTTGCATATCCTATTCGCAAGACGCGGTGACGATCTTACCATCGGCAAAACCCCTTACCCGGCTAATTGCGCGCGCTTATGATGCCTATACCCGCACCGATGCGCTTTATTCGAAGGCGTCCTAACCATGACAATCGACATGGGGCCAAAAGGCCTTGATCCCGCCGTCTTGCCCGGCAGGATGACAATCGGGGCCAACACGCGCCCGGTCAAAAAAGGTGCCTGCCCGGATCTGGGCCCTTTTCGGACCTACGTCTGGCAGGGTCAGCGGCGCTTCAAGCTGACCTGCATGGCGGGCGCAACTGTGCTGATCGCCCCCCGCACCAAGGCGAGGCACTGATATGGCACAATCCACAGGCGAACAAATGCGCAACTGGTCGGGCCCCGCCGTCCTGTCCTTCGGGTTTCGCCCATTCTTTTTACTGGGCGCATTATGGGCTGCCCTTGCAATGATGATCTGGGTCGTCATGCTGTCGGGCGGCCCTGCGCTGCCAACCCGGTTTGATCCGACATCATGGCATGCCCATGAATTTCTGTTCGGCTATTTAGGCGCGATCATCGCGGGGTTCTTGCTAACCGCAGTGCCGAATTGGACAGGGCGCCTGCCGGTTGTCGGGTGGCAATTGGCGGCGCTGTCAGCGCTTTGGATTGCCGGGCGTGTGACGATTGCGACCTCTGCCCTGTTACCGCCCTTTTGGGTTGGCGCTGTCGATCTGGCCTTTCCGCTTGTTTTGGCTGCGATGATCCTGCGCGAGATTATCGCGGGGAAAAGCTGGGGAAATCTGGTCGTGCTGGTAATGCTGGCGGTCTTTGCGCTGGCAAACGGACTGTTTCATTGGAACGCGGCCATGGGCGGGTTTGCAGCGCAAGGTATGGGCCTGCGGTTGGGCCTTGCAGCGGCGCTGATGATGGTATCGGTGATCGGTGGGCGCGTCGTGCCATCGTTCACCCGCAATTGGCTGGTCAAGACAGGCCACGATGCCCGCCCAGCGCCCCCGATGCAGCGCTTTGACAAGGCGACGCTGGGGGCAACCGTGCTTGGGCTTTTGGCTTGGGTTCTTTGGCCGGACCGGGCGGCTGCGGGAATCGGTTTGCTGATTGTCGCCGCCCTGCAAACGGCGCGACTGATCCGCTGGAAAGGCATTTTAACCGGGGCCGAGCCGTTGATCTGGGTGCTGCATTCCGGCTATGCCTTTGTGCCTTTGGGCGCGCTGGCGGTTGGTGCCAGCATCTTGTTCCCGCAATTTCTGGGATTGGCCGCAGCCCAGCACATCTGGATGGCGGGCGTGATCGGCCTGATGACCCTGGGTGTCATGACCCGCGCCACGCTGGGCCACACGGGTCAGGATCTGCATGCAGGGCTTGCAACAACCAGCATCTATCTGGCGATCATCGGATCAGTCGCGATGCGTCTTTTGGCCGGGGCTTTTCCAGATATCGCGACACCGCTGTACAGCCTCGCGGCGCTTTTGTGGATCGCGGCGTTCGGCGGCTTTGCGGCGGTCTATGGCCCGCTGCTGGTACGGCCAAAG
>JBLIGH010000257.1:0-5095 GCA_047636855.1 Pseudorhodobacter sp. | reverse complement strand
CGATCCCATCAATCGCCTAAATTGCCGATTGACCGACTCCCGAGGCACATAGGCCCCGATCCGCCACGGCACCGGGCCAAACTCCGTGCTGCTGCGTGACAAGATCACACTCGCACCGCGCTCGGCATCGGTTTCGCGCACATCCAGCCCCATGTTCCCCGACGTCCTTAACATCTTGAGGTCGGGAAATGCGGCCAGTACCGGATCATTAATTTCTGTAATAGAAAGCAACGGCTTGGACCCAGTCAGTTGCCCCGCATAGGTCGGGTCAAGCAAGGCCGGATGCGCCAGAACCTTGTCCTCGCCAAACAACACGAAAGGCGTCAGATCGTCGATCGCCAGATCGCCAACCAAATTTGACAAGGCGGAAAGGGAAATTCCGGTTCCAAGCACGCCGACAATCTCGCCGTCGCTAATCAAAGGGATGCGCAGATTGATAAACGTTTGCCCGCCGAAAAAGACGGGTGGGCCCCAGCGTAGCTCTGTGCTGTCATCATACTCTTTGGTGATCGCCGCAAAGGCTTCGGGTGTCAGGCCGGGAACATCGCGCTCGACGATTTCGCCCGTCTCGATACGCCGCACCCATAATTCATCGACCCCTGGCTGCCAGACGACAACGCCGCCCATTTGTGGTGACGAGGCCAACGCCCCGCTGAAAATTGCTGCCAAACGGTCGCGATCCGCCAGATCCAACGTGCCATCGGCGACCTGTTCCGCGATGGCCTCGATCATATTCTGCGAAGGCGCCAGATTGTCCGAAAGGCCGCGTTCGATGGCGGCGACAGTCAACTCGGTGCGTTTCCCCGAAAGTTCCAGCGTATTTTTGAAACTTGCAGAAGCGGATATCAGCAACACCGAGCTGACGGCTATGCTCGTCAGCCCGCCAAGGGCCAGCATTAAAACGATCGTAATTCGAAATCGCAAAGCAAACCTCATGGGGTTGTAGAACCGGCACGGGTCGGCGCCATTAAGAACATGGGGACATGTGTCACATTAATCCAAACAATTTCAAGGTTTGATGCCCCCCAGAAGCTTTATTCAAATTCAAACCACCCAATTTTACAAGCCTGATCCGGATTTTACTGGACCCCCCCTAAGCGGTCCGTCGCTTCGCACGGCGCAATAGCGCTTGAACGGGCAATATCTGACACACTATGTCCCCGATGGCCTTGTAGGGGGTCGCATTCTGGGTCAGGTTTATGCGCGATGCGGCTGACACGCGATGATGATTGGTGCCGCAACGGTACTTGGAGTTACAGCAGTGCTGGTCCGCAATTTTGAACTGCAAGGTGCGAGTGAACGCTGACCGAAAATGCCCCGGCACACCGGTACAAGACTTACACGAAGAGGACAGTGAACGATGACCAAGCAGCCCAGCCCCAAAGGTTCCGCTCGCGCACCGGAAAAAGTCGCACTTGTCTTGCAGGGCGGTGGTGCCCTAGGCAGTTATCAAGCAGGCGTTTATGCCTCACTGGCGGATGCAAACTATTTGCCTGATTGGGTGGCGGGGATCTCGATTGGGGCGATCAATGCGGCCATCATCGCAGGCAATCCGCCCGAAACCCGCGTCGCACAACTGCGCAAGTTTTGGGAGCAGATCACAACACCTTCCGCAGGCTGGCCTTCGGGTGTTTTCCAGATGTTCGAGCCGATGCGCAGGCAAACAGCAGCGCATTCGGCGTTATTTTTTGGCCAAGACGGCTTCTTTTCACCGCGCAAAATGCATGAATGGACCGCAGCCACCAAGCCGATCAGCTATTATGACACAACTGCGCTGAAGGCGACGTTGGAGGATTTGGTGGATTTCGACCGGATCAATTCAACCACCGAACCCCGGCTAAGCGTCGGGGCCGTGAATGTCCGCACCGGACGATTTGCCTATTTCGACAGCACCAATATCGCTATCCGGGCCGAGCATATCATGGCCAGTGGCGCGCTGCCGCCCGGGTTCCCGGCGGTGGAAATTGACGGCGAGCATTATTGGGACGGCGGCATCGTGTCGAATACGCCTTTGGCCTATGTATTGGATCAATTGCCGCGTCGCAGCCGCTTGACGTTTCAGGTTGATGTGTTTCAAGCCTATGGGCTCATCCCAACAACCCTTGACGAGGTCACCGAGCGGGAAAAAGACATTCGCTATGCCAGCCGAACACGGATGAATACCGATATTTTTGGCGACAAGCACGAGGTGAGCCATGCGATCAACGAATTGTTCGATCTGTTGCCGCCGGAACTTGCCAAAAGCCCGCAGGCGCAGAAGCTTTATAAAATGGGCTGTGTGACGCAAATGGATATTGTGCAGTTGATTTACCGACCTTTTGCGCGGCAAGGGCCGCAGAAAGATTACGAATTCAGCCGCCTGACAATGGACCAACGCTGGACGCAAGGGCAGTTGGATGCGCAAGCAACCCTGGATGCCGCCCCTTGGCTTGCACCCAAAACACAAGAGGTCGGCGTCAGGGTGTTCGATGTGCAGCACGACCAAATGGTCGCCAAACGCAAAGCTGCCACTGGGTTGAACAAAGGCTCAACATAAAGCTTCCGATGTACGTTGGGCCATCGTGGCAACAACCCTAATCCGCCTCTGTGTGGGTCTGGGTGCTGAACCCGGCCTGCAACGCTTTTTTAAGGATATCTTTGAACGTGGTCGTCAGCGGGTTAGGCGCGTGGCCTGCGCGCTGGACGATGCCGATTTGGCGCGCAAATCGAAAATCCTTGATCTTGAACCAAGCCAAGTCAAACGCCTCATACTCGCTGAAATTACCGGCGGGTGCGAGGCTGAGCAGTTGAAAATCGCGCACAAACCGTCCCAGCAGTTTTGGAATATTGGTCACAACTTTGAAGCGCGGTTGCGGAACTTGATTGAGCAAGAAAAAGGCCTCTAGCGCAGAGCGTGCGACCTCGCCGCGTTCAGGCACAACCCATTCTTTGCCACGCAATTGGTCCAGCGATACCTCTTGCCAGGCAAATTCATGGCTACGATGACAAAGCCCGAGGATCAGATCGGTGGCGACGATTGTGGTCTCGAATTCCTCGTCACCAACCAGCCGGTTCACCATGCCAAGCGCTATATCAATGCGGTTTTCCAGCAACGCAAGCCGCAGCCCTTCGGCATAATCGGTGATCACGGTGTTATCGGCACCGGGAAAAACGGCCTCCAATTCCACCAGCGCGTCCTCGACAAAATTGACCAACGCCTGACCGACACCGATCCGAACCCGGCCAACAGCGCCAGAGGAAATCGCGGCAAGGTCACGTTTTGATTGCTCGATATCCAGCAAAATTCGCCGCGCGTGATGTTCCAGCGCAATGCCGTAAACGGTTGGCAACAGACCGCGCGGATGACGGTCAAACAGCTTGACGCCGTATTCATCCTCCAATGCCTTGATGCTTTTTGACAGCGCCGGTTGGCTAAGATTGACCACATGTGCCGCCCCCAGCAGCGTGCGCTGTTCGATGGCTGCAATAAAATGCGCATATCGCCGGGCATTGGCCATTATAAAGCTCCTTTTTATCAATAGGTATTCCTAAAAGATGCACTAAGCAAAAGAAAAGAAGATTGTTAGATTACCTCAAACATGTGACTTTCCTTGCCAATAGTCAGTGTACGGGAGGACGCATGATGAAACTTTCTGGACCAGAGGCTTTCAGGTCTCTGTCAAAAATCGGATGTGCTGCGGTTGCGGCATCCTTGCTGGGCGCGACCGCGCTGCTTGCCCAAACCCAGGCCCCGGTCAACGTGGTGATCAACCAATCGCCTTGGCTAGAGGGGTTTGCAGCGATTGCTGACCTTTACGAGCAAGAGACCGGCAACGAGGTCACACTGGACGTTAACCCCTATGCCGGCAGCCTTGAGAAGCAGCGCAATGCCGTGCGTTCGGCGCAAAGCGAATATGATCTTTTGATCATCAACGGGATTTTCTATCCCGAAATGTATCATGGTGGCTTCCTAGAGCCGCTGAAAAATATTGACCCCAATTTCAACCTTGATCCGCAGATTTACGAATATGGCGGAACGCCGTGGTTCAATGCTGAAACCAAAGCGCTTGGCAAGGAAACCGGCGAATTGCTGACCGTGCCGGTGAACCCCAACATCACTTTGTTATTTTATCGCAAGGATCTGTACGACGAAAAGGGATGGGCTGCGCCGAAGACTTTTGAAGAGCTGGCGGCACATGCGAAAGCGCTGCACAACCCTGATGCGATGTACGGCATTGGGCAACGCGCCGGGCGGGCCGCTGTGTCGATCACCTGGGATTTCTTTCCCTATATTCAGGGTCACGGCGGGTCGTATTTCCGCGATTCCGATGGCGGTGACTACTTCGTCACGATCAACAGCGAAGCGGGGCGCAAGGCGCTGGAAACCTATGTTGGTCTTGCCAATGACTACGGGCCGGAAAATTCCGCCAACCTGACGCAAGGCGATCTGATCCAATTGCTGGTCACCGGAAAACTGGCGCATACCGTTCTGCCAGCCGCCGCTTGGGCGCAGATGGATGATGACAGTAAATCGGCTGTCGTCGGCAAAGTGGGGTATGCAACATTGCCATCGGCCGAAGGGTTCCCCTCGACCCCTGCACTTGGTCATTGGCTGGGGGGCATCCCCAAGAACATTCCAGACGCGAAAAAGAAGGCCGCTCTGGCATTCCTCGACTGGTTCCAAAAGCCTGACACTCAGATCAAATATGCCGAATTGGGCGGTGCGCCGGTCAGTGCAGCGGCCTACGAGTCCGATTTCGCGGAACGTCCTGAAAACCGCTATATGCTGGCAATGCGCGAAGCTTCACCACTGGCCAAGGGGATGTGGACCATCCCCGAAGGTGCGGAAATGGCGGCGATCACGGAGCTTGGCCTGAACCGGGCCGTGGCGGGCGAGATTTCGGTGGTCGACGCGCTGAACTCGATGGCCGTTGATCTGGAAAAGATACTGGCTGATGCCGGCTATGTAACCGGGCGTCTGCCAGATCTGAACTGAGGTCTATAAACACAAAAAGCGCCGCGCGGGCAGCGGCGCTTTTTGAAAACCACTCGGGTGGGATTGACCGCGATAAAGCTGGTCAAAAGCGCCGGGCCCCATGACTATCATCCCTTATCA
>JBLIGH010000256.1:0-5123 GCA_047636855.1 Pseudorhodobacter sp. | reverse complement strand
CCTAAAAACCCCCACTGGAAGCGCCCAGAGCTGTTTCCCGCAAGGGAAAAAAGCGAGGCAAAAACAAAGCCCCGAAGGGGTTCAATTTAACAAGAAAAACAACGGTGCATCAAAGCTACAACGCCTTGAAAATCCGCAAACGCATATGGCGCAGCGGATCGTCTTGCGTCGGCACAACCCCTCTGAGGCATTCCGTTACCATTGCCGCATCTGGCGCACGCCCATCCTCCAGCTTGATCTGATCAGCGGCGCGCTGCTTCAAATCGAGTATCATGGCGGCGGCATTTTCTGCCTGCAGAGGCCCGAAAATCTGGCTTTTAAAACCTCGCCGCTTGGGGCCTCGAAATTCATGCCACGCACGGCTCAGCGCCGCGAAAAGATCTGCGCGCTGGCAAACACAAAAACCCAAGTTACAACACGATCAGCTCCAACGGATCATAAAGCAATCCACCATCCCATGCCGCTGCGGGCATAGCATCAGGTTTGTAGCGAATCGTCGTCAGCTCTGCCCGGCTGAAAAACCTCCGCTCTGTCACAACGCCTTCCGGGTCACGCCAGTCTGGGTCCAAAACCCCCTCGACGATACGACAGTGAAAATAGAAATCAACCTGGTGAAACCCCCGGTTCGGCGCATGGAACTCGTTGACCAGCGCAGGTGCGCCAACCTCTACCGTCAGGCCGGTTTCCTCGTGCACTTCGCGGATCAAATTGTCTGGCAAGGATTGGCCGATGTTCACGCCGCCACCCGGCGCGCACCATAAATTCGACCGACCACCGCCATAGGCATTCACGAGCAGCAACCGATCCTGGTCCAGAATCAGCGCACGGACAGCAACTCTTGGGGAACGTGGTTTCATAACGCTAAGGTTGCAAGTGGCGCGACTTTTGTCCAGCCCTAGGCTTTCCATTGAGGCTGCTAACCTCTACTTAAAGCTATGTTTAAAATACGTCCCTCTTTCGCCCTCACTTTGGCGTTATTTGCCAACCCGGCCTTGGCCGACCAAGATTGCGTTGTGCTGTTGCACGGGTTGGCGCGCAGCGAAAACTCCTTACTGGCGATGGAGACATCCCTTGTGGCCCATGGCTATAAGGTGGTGAACCAAGGCTATCCGTCGACCTCTGCGCCGATCCGCAAACTGGTGCAAGACGATGTCGCAAAGGCGATAGCGCAATGCGGCACTGCGCGCATCCATATGGTGACGCATTCGATGGGTGGTATTCTGGCGCGGGCTTATATCGCGCAGGCCAAACCCGAAAACCTGGGGCGTGTTGTGATGCTGGCCCCGCCCAATCACGGCTCTGAACTGGTCGATACCCTGGGCGGTTTGACCTTGTTTGACTGGATCAATGGCCCCGCCGGCGCGCAGCTTGGCACCGATACCGCCTCTGTCCCGCAGACCTTGCCACCGGTCACTGGCGAGGTTGGCGTAATTGCGGGCGATCACAGCTTGAACCCTGCCGCCTCGGCGCTGATCGAGGGGCCCGATGATGGCAAAGTATCGGTCCAGAGTACAAAGGTTGAAGGTATGACGGCGCATCTGACCCTGCCCGTCACTCATACATTCATGATGAACAACCCGGTCGTCATCGCCCAAACCCTGCTGTTTTTGAAAAACGGCCGGTTTGAACCCGATTTGCCGTGGGCAGCGGCGATCAAGCTGACCTTAGGGCTGGTCGAAACACCTTAGCGCGCGGCCTTTCGGCCCGACAAGCTTGCCAAGGCAACGCCGCCCAGCACCAAAGCCGAGGCGAAAGCGAAACGCAGCGTCAGCGGCTCACCCAGAAACGCGACCCCGCCCAAAGCTGCCAAAATAGGCACCGTAAGCTGTGCCACAGCGGCCCGTGCTGCACCCAATTGTGGCACAACCCAATACCAAAGCGCATAGCCCATGCCAGAGGTGATTGCGCCCGAAATAACGGCCAAAATCAGACCCAGCGGTTCCGCAGCCCCCAGATCCCCAAACCAAAACAGCAAAGGCACTGCCAAGGGCAGCGTGAGTATGAAATTCGCAGCGGTAGCACTTAAAGGGTCAGCAGATCCACGACCGGCCAAAGAGTAAATCCCCCAGCCGATGCCAGAGGCCGCCATCAAAACAGCGGGCCAAAAAGCGACAGCGGCCCCAAAAGGCGACACCAGAACAATCAAACCCGAAAAGGCCACAACCGCACCAAGCCATCGCATCGCTGGGACAGATTCCCGGGCCAAAACAGCGCCGGCAAACATGGTGATTTGCGCCAATCCGAACAAGATCAACGCCCCGATGCCAGAGGCCAACGAGATATAGGCCAAAGAGAAGGAAAAGATATAAAGCAAAAGCCCAAAACAGCCCGCAAACCGTCCTGACCAACCCGGCCAGATCGGCTTTTTTTGCAAAAGCCCGCGCGCGCTCACCAAAATGGCCAAGGCCACGGCGCCCGACATCAACCGCACAATTGCAAAACTGATCGCGTCAATATCGCCAGAGCCAACCGCCATCCGGTTCAAGACCGAATTCGCGGCAAAGGCGATCAAAGTCACAATCGCCAAAACAACCAATCGCATTCCGAATCCTTCCCATCGGCCAGATTGCCATCCTCAGGGGCATCGAGCCCCTTCAACTGGCATTGCCATTTCGCGAACCCTATCGCCCGCGCCGTACAACGGACAGGCACGGCAATGCGCAAAACGCAAACGTGACCGTAAAGCCTCAACCTTTACGTCAAGCTACCTTCTTTTCGCGAGGACCCATCCCGCCGGGGGCATCTAATGTTTTGCCCGCAAAGCAGCAAAGCGACGGCCAAAGTCGCGACCCGTCTTCGTTCACCACCAAACGAAAAAAGGGCGCCCCTAAAGGCGCCCTTTTCCATAAGTCCCAAGCGATTGGGGCAGGTAAAATCATGCAAGCATGATCTTACATCATGCCGCCCATACCACCCATGCCACCCATATCGCCCATGCCGCCGCCGCCGCCAGCGCCTTTAGGCTCTGGCTTGTCAGCAATCATGGCCTCTGTGGTGATCAGCAAGGATGCAACCGAAGCTGCATCTTCCAGCGCGGTCCGAACAACCTTGGCCGGATCGATAACACCAAACGCAAACATGTCGCCATATTCTTCGGTTTGAGCGTTAAAGCCGAACTTCGGATCATTGGACTCGCGCACTTTGCCAGCCACAACCGAACCGTCCACACCAGCATTCTGCGCGATCTGACGCAGTGGAGCTTCCAGAGCTTTGCGAACGATAGCGATACCGGCGGTCTGGTCAGAGTTTGCACCCTCCATCCCGATCAGCACTTTACCGGCCTGAACCAGCGCAACACCGCCGCCAACGACAACACCCTCTTGCACAGCAGCGCGGGTTGCGTTCAGCGCGTCATCAACGCGATCTTTGCGCTCTTTGACTTCGATTTCGGACATGCCGCCAACACGGATAACAGCAACGCCGCCAGCCAGTTTAGCAACACGCTCTTGCAGCTTCTCCTTGTCGTAGTCCGAAGTGGTTTCTTCGATCTGCGTGCGGATTTGCGAAACGCGAGCCGCAATCTCGGTCTTTTCACCAGCGCCATCAATGATGGTGGTCGTGTCTTTGGTGATTGTGACTTTCTTGGCGCGGCCCAACATGTCCATGCCAACATTTTCAAGCTTCATGCCCAGATCTTCAGAAATCACCTGACCACCGGTCAAAATGGCGATATCTTGCAGCATGGCTTTACGACGATCGCCAAAGCCCGGAGCTTTCACAGCAGCGATTTTCAGACCGCCGCGCAGCTTGTTCACAACCAGCGTTGCCAAAGCTTCGCCTTCAACATCTTCCGAGATGATCAGCAAAGGCTTTTGCGACTGGATAACCTGCTCCAATAGCGGAACCATTGGCTGCAAAGAAGACAGTTTCTTCTCGTGCAACAAGATCATCACGTCTTCCAGATCAACAATCATCTTGTCTGGGTTGGTGACGAAATAGGGGCTCAGGTAACCGCGGTCGAACTGCATGCCTTCGACGACTTCGGTTTCTGTTTCCAAACCCTTGTTTTCTTCGACGGTGATAACGCCCTCGTTGCCGACTTTCTGCATCGCATCAGCGATCTGACGGCCAATTTCGGATTCGCCATTGGCAGAGATCGTGCCAACCTGTGCGACTTCAGCCGAATCCGTAACAGGACGCGAAGCAGCTTTGATCGCTGCGACAACTTTGGAAGTTGCCATGTCGATGCCGCGCTTCAGATCCATCGGGTTCATGCCAGCGGCAACAGCCTTCAGGCCCTCGATGATGATCGCCTGCGCCAGAACGGTCGCAGTGGTGGTGCCGTCGCCAGCCTCATCATTGGTGCGGGAAGCGACTTCCTTCACCATTTGAGCGCCCATGTTTTCGAACTTGTCAGCCAGTTCGATTTCTTTGGCAACCGTCACACCGTCTTTGGTGATCCGTGGTGCGCCGAAAGATTTGTCGATCACAACGTTACGGCCTTTTGGGCCCAATGTGACCTTAACCGCATTCGCGAGGATGTTCACGCCGCGCAACATGCGGTCGCGGGCATCGGATTCAAATTTGACGTCCTTAGCAGCCATTTTGCTTGCTCCAGTTTGTCTTGGATTTCAGTTGTTCAGATCAGAGAAATGAGAATTCCAAGCAATCGCTTACGCGATGATGCCCAGAATATCGCTTTCTTTCATGATCAGCAGCTCTTTGCCGTCCAGCGTCACTTCTGTGCCCGACCATTTGCCGAACAAGATGCGATCGCCTGCATTGACGGAAGGCGCAATCAGCTCGCCGCTATCTTTGCGGGCGCCGGGGCCTACCGAAACGACTTCGCCTTCTGCAGGCTTTTCTTTCGCAGTATCGGGGATGATGAGACCGCCCTTGGTCTTTTCTTCGCCTTCGATGCGGCGGACCAATACGCGGTCATGCAGCGGTGTGAATGCCATCTGAGAACACTCCCTTAGGTTCCAGGTTAAATTTCCGTTATCACTCATAGGTGTCGAGTGCTAACGACACACAAATAGGCATGACCCAAGGGGCTGTCAACAGGACCGCACCGAGAAATCGACGCTGACGCCAGAAATACATTCGCGCGGAAAAACGACCGTACTTTGCGCGGCCCATCCGCCAATATCCGCCGCAAAATCCACGACAAATAAGCTATTTAT
>JBLIGH010000255.1:0-5145 GCA_047636855.1 Pseudorhodobacter sp. | reverse complement strand
GTTGCTGTTGCCCGCCAGACATCTCTGCCGGTTTGCGTGTGGCCAGATGCGCAAGGCCAACCGAGGCAAGCCCCGCGTCCACCTTGGTTGTTACCTCTGCCCCCGACAGGTTGCGCAGACGCAGACCAAAGGCCACGTTTTCAAAGGCTGAAAGGTGGGGAAACAAAGCATAAGATTGAAAGACCAACCCAATGCCGCGCTTGTTGGCAGGGACATGGGTGACATCGCGACCATCGATGAAAATCGACCCCGATTTTGGCGCAAGCAGCCCCGCAATCGCCCGCATCGTTGTCGTCTTGCCGCACCCCGACGGCCCGAGCAGGGCAAGCAGCTCGCCCTTTTGGACATCCAGATCCAGTTCTGGCACGGCCACGGTATCGCCGTAAGCCAAAGTCATCTTTCGAAGCGATACAACCGGATCAGACATAGCGTGAAAACCCCAGAAATTTTTCGGCCAAAGCAACTATGCCGATTGAGAGAAATGCAAGCAGCGCAGACAGGGCCGCAACCGATGGATCGTAGGTGGTCTCCATATAGGCCAGCATGTCGATCGGCAGCGTGCGCACCCCCGGTCCAGACAGAAACAGCGATACCGGCACTTGGTTAAAGCTGGTGACAAACCCCAAAATGAAAGCCGCAAGAACGCCCGAACGGATATTGGGCAACACCACTTTGGTAAACGCCTGCAGCCTTGTGCAGCCCAGTAAAACGGCGGCCTCCTCCATGTCCGAGCGCAGGTTTTGCAGGCTCGCGGTCACAACCCGAACCGCATAGGGCAGAACAAGGGCGGTATGCGCCAAAAACAACGCGAAAATGATGCCGACATTCAGCGGCAATACCATATAGCGCAACAGCGCAAGGCCAACGATGATGCCCGGTACGATCACAGGGGCCGCAACGATGGTCTTGATCGTCTCGCCGTACGGGATCTTATAACGGCTTAGCGCATAGGCGGCAGGGATGCCGATCAGCAATGCGACCAGCGTGCCGCCAATCGCCAAAAGCATCGACACTGCAAAGCTTTCACGGAAGCTTTCCACAGTGAAAACCTTAAGATACCAGCGCAGCGACAGGCCGTTTGGCGGAAAGACCAAAGTTTCGCCCGCCGACAACCCCGCCACGATAATGATCACAAACGGCCCGATGAGGAAGGTCAGTGTCAGGCCCAAAACCAAGCGTGAAATCCATTTATCGGTCATGCTATTTCCTTGCCGTCGCAATGCGTTTCAACAGCAGGTTCGCGGCAAAACTCATCGCGATCAGGATCGTGGCGATAATCCCGGCAGAGACGAAATCATTCGCCACATTGACCCGTTGATAGAGCAGCGTCTCGAGCATCAAAACCTTGGACCCGCCCAAAATTGCGGGGGTGATATAGGCCGTCAGCGACCCGGTGAACACCAATGTGCCGCCCATCACCAAACCTTCCTTGGTCAGGGGCAAAATCACCTTGGTGAACACTTGAAACCAATTGGCCCCCAGCACCCGCGCGGCCGGAATGACGTCTTTCGGTAAATTCTCCATCGCTGACACCAGCGAAATAATCATCAAAGGCAAGAAAAGCTGTAGCAGCCCTAAAAACACCGCGGTTTCGGTGAACAGAATGCGAATGGGCGTGTCCGACAGACCCAGCGCGAGGATTGTGTCATTTACAATCCCGGTGCGGCCCAAAATCACGATCCAAGCATAGGTGCGCGCTACCGGTGAAATCATCAAAGGCAGCACGACGAGGCCAAACACCCGACCACGGGATTTGCCGTCAAGGTTCGTGATGCAAAATGCCGCTGCATAACCAATAATCGCGGCGGTCAGCGCCACCAGCGCCCCCAGCTTCAACGTGCGCACAAACACCGTTTGGTTCAGCGGTTTTTGCGCAAATTCCACATAGCCGGCCAGCGACCAGTCGTCACCGACTTGAAACGCCTCGGATAGCAATATCCCGACGGGCAGCAAGAACACGACGCAAATGAAAATTGCGGCCGGTAAAGCCAGGGCGAGCCCTTCATTTCGATTTTGAAACATCTGCTTCCCGCTTTGGTTTCTGGTTCCCGGCGAAGGTCTATCCCCCGCCGGGCATTGCTCCTTGGGTTTATCTGATCACCTTGGCGTTCCATTGCTCGACCCAGTCATCGCGATTGTCGATGATCTCGGCTGGCGGCAGCATTTGCAGCGAGTTGATCAAATCGGCACCGTAGGTAAGGCTTGCGGCCACTTCGTCCGAGACAACCACGTTCTTGTTTGCCGGGCTGTCGATTTTGGCCTCGGCAATGCGGGTCTGGACCGCGTCCGACAGCCAGTAATCGATGAACTTATAGGCCAGCTCTTCGTTGCCATTGCCCTTTGTCATCAAGATCACATTCATACCGCCAGCCTGACCTTCTTTCGGTTCGGCCCATGCGAAGGGCAGTTCGCTTTTGGCAAAGCTGCCCCAAGCGAAACGACCGACCGGGGCGGCAATAACCTCTTCTTGGTTCATCAACTGCGCCAATTCGGACGAGCGGCTGTAAAAGGTCACGATATCATCGGCATGGGCGGCGATGTCTTCGATGGTTTGGGTGAAATCAACACCATCGCGGCCTGCTGCACGGTTGAGCATATCCAGTGTCAAAGGCCCTTGCGTGCCGGTGATATTGGGAAGCGCCACACGCCCCTTGACCGCGTCGCCCAACAAATCCCCCCACGAGTCGATGGTCACAAGGTCCGAACGATAAACGATAGACGAGGCATAGAATGTATACCCCAAGGCCTTGTGGCCGCCGATCGGATCCTGAGCTGCGGCGTAAAGCGCATCGTAGCTGGGGATATTCGCGACGTCCAAATCGGCAATCAGATCTTTGCGCGCCAAAGCCAGTGCATCATGCGCCGAGATCACAGCCACATCGATCACCGGCGAGGCGGCATTCGCCTCGATCTTGGCCATGCGTTCCACGCTATTGCCGGTCTCAATGACCAATTCGCAGTCGCAGATTGCCTCGAACGGATCATAAAGTGCGGCCTTATATTCGTCCTGGGCAAAGGAATACACTGATATGGTCAGCGTATCCGCAGCAAAGGCAGGCATCGCAGCCGTTGCGGCAAGAACCGCCAAAGTGCTGAATTGAAGTGATTTTCTCATTGTCGTCTCCTATTCTTTCTGGTTGATCTTAGTGTCGCGCGGGGCCAATCGAGCCCCGTTTGATAAAGGACATCGCCACCAATTCGGGCCGTAGCGGTGGTGTTTTGCCATTGATTGCACTGTGTAAATACGCAACGGCGCGGCGTGACACCTCGGCGACGTCTGGCGCAATCGTCGCAAGGCTGGGGTGCATGATTGCGCCGAAAGGCAGGTTGTCAAACCCCAGGACGCTCAACGCCTCGGGGCAGGGGATGCCCAAGCCTGCGGCATCGCTCAAAATCTGCAGCGCGAATAAATCGGATGCGGCCAGAACCGCCGTCACACCGCGCGCCACGTAGCCTTTCAGGTCCAAATCGCCGTCTTCCAGCCAAACGGTTTCGGTCTTGGCGCGGCCTTGCAAGCCTTGGGACATCGCCGCGATACGGTCGCGCTGCACCTCTGATCGCCGGTGGCCACCCAAAAGCAAAACCGATTGATGCCCCAAGGCGGCAATCGCCTGTGCGGCCAAAGCACCGCCTTGCGCGTGATCGGCCGACACGGTGTTGCTTGGGTCCGAGGCGCTGTTAATCACGACCAAAGGCAGTTTTTGCGGCGCAATAGTGGTTCCGCGCTGTGGCACCACAATCAGCCCGTCGACGCCGCGTGACACCAGTCGTGCAATGGCTGCGATCTGTCCTGCCGCTTCGCCGCGCGAATCCGCAATCAAAACCCCCAGCCCAAGCCCGTCAGCCGCACTTTCGACCCCCTGCGCGAATTGCGGAAACAGCGGGTGGGTGATGTCGGGCATGACAAAGCCGATGATGCCACTGCGCCCTGTTTTAAGCGCCAATGCAGCGGCACTGGGGCGGTACCCGATCTTGGTCGCATGAGACGATATGCGTTCGGCCAATGGTTCGGAAACACGACCTTTGCCCGACATCACATTGGACACCGTCGCGACCGATACGCCTAAATCTTCTGCGATTCTGCGAAGGCTCATGGATACTCCTTGATTGATTAAACGATTAATCAACAGGGCAACGAAGTCAATGAATTTCTGGGCGCATCCATTTCGAGCGGCGCTAGATGCAATCTAGGTGCGGGACGCGGGCATGGTTTGCATTATAGCAAACAAGGGAAGGGCCGTAAGCCGGATTAGCCCTTTGCAGACGGTATTCCGAAGCCCAAAGCCTATTCTGAGGGCAAAAGTTTGGCGTCAGGGGCGCTTTTTCAGCAGGCAAAAAAAACGTCAACCCAATCTTACTTTGCCCGCGGCGGCGTCTTTAACGACACCCAAGGGCAGCGCAGGCGATTGGAACAGGCGGGTTTTGGCAACACCGCAGCCCCGTCTTGCGGTATTGGCGTTGATCGACGCGGGCTATGCTGCGGCCCGTGACATCGGCTTGTTTCAACGGGAAAGGCACCCGCATTTCGGCAATTAATGATCTTTAGGCCCGTGGCGCGACGCTTAGCCCTTTGACCTGATGCTTTGCGATCAAGTCAGCGACGAAACCGGAGGCCTTAAGCTCTTCGACCAACGCGGCAAGCCACAGCGCCGCTGCGGTATTTTTACGCGGCGTTCCCACCGCTTGCTGTACGGCACTGAATTGACCATCAAGGATGCGCGCACCGGCTAGACGCTCGACATCTTGGAGCAGGCGCGGTCGCAACCCGGCGAGCACGTCAAGCCCTTGTGCTACAAATGCGTCGAAAGAGCTGTCGATGCTGTCTGTCCGCACAAGGTCTGCGTGCTGCAGATTGGCCTCAAGCCATAGCCCATATGCGGCGCGCCCCTTTGTTGCGATGCGAATGCCGGGTCGGTCGACCTCGGCTACTGACTGGATCGGCGATCCGGCGGGCACCAGATAAGTCGCCTCGATCTCGCTATATGCCGCTGTGAAGGCGATGGTCAGGGCGCGCTGCGGCTCGGCACCGATGTTTCCTATATCCCATTCACCGCGCTCGGCGGCGTCAGCCAGCGCGCCGGGATCAGGGTACAAGACGTATTCAACCGCCACACCCAGCCGCCGTGCAATTTCTGCAGCAATATC
>JBLIGH010000254.1:0-5150 GCA_047636855.1 Pseudorhodobacter sp. | reverse complement strand
AATGCATGGGCTATACCTTTGGGTCGGGGTTAATCGTAAAGCCGTCCACCGCAAGGGTCTGGCCAGAGACGCGTGGGGCAGAGGCAAGATACAAGGCGGCGTCTGCCACATCCTGCGCCCGCACCAAACAGCCCAGGGCCGTGCCTGCGGCATAGCCGTCGTAAACCTGATCGCGTGTCATACCTTTGGCTGCGGCCTCGGCCGCAAAGACCGCCTCGATCCGGGGGCCTTCGACACCGCCGGGCAAGATCGCATTGCAGCGAATGCCAAAGCCGCCCAATTCCATCGCAGCCGTTTTCATCAGCCCGATCAGCGCCCATTTCGCCGCCGCATAGGGGGCGCGGAACGGAAAGCCGTAAATTCCAGCGGTGGAAGAGGTGAAAATCATCGCCCCACCCGCCGCTTTCATCAAAGGCGCGCCATGTTTCACCGTCAAAAACGCGCCATCCAGACAAATCGCAAGGCAGTCGCGCCAAGCGGCCAAATCCGTCTCTGTGATGCTAGAGGTTGGGCCTTTGATCCCGGCATTGACGCATAGCACGTCCAGCCCACCCCAATCTGCCGCGACCTGCGCCATCAGTGCGGCCATCGCAGGCTCATCCGCGACAGAGGCTTCGGTGCCGCGCATACCGTCGGGCAAAGCCGCAAGCGCCGATGCATCGACATCCGTCACCCAGACCTGTGCGCCGGTCGCAGCAAAGGTCTGCGCCATGGCCAAGCCGATGCCCGAGGCCCCTGCCGTGATCAAAACCCGTTTCATTTGCGTTGGCCGACAAAACGCGCCGTAGCTTCGGGTCGCGCCAGCGCCGCATGGGCGGCGGCAATCGGCATCAACCGATCAAGGACTGCCGCAGGGGCCGCACAGGCGCGCCCCGCACCCATATCGACGTGCAGCAACATCTGTTCCACCGTCGCCACCGGTTCCGTGCCTTTGAGGATCTGGATGAAGACATGCAGCCGCTTTTCATCGGCGCTTAGCACTTGTACCGTCCCAGTCAGCGCATCGCCCGCCTTCGCCTCGCCGCGGTGCATGATATGGGTTTCGGCGGTGTAATAGCTGAAACCGGATTTCACATAGTCCAGATCCGCGCCAATGAAGCGCAAAAATGCATCCGTGGTTTCTGACGAGGCAAACAAATAGCGGCTTTCAGTCATATGGCCGTTATAGTCGATCCAGCTGGGCAAGACCTGCATATGCGCCATCACCATTGGGGCACCCGTAGGGGTTGGGTCTAGCAGGGCCACGCGGCGGCGTTCATCATGTTCGCGCAAAACCTTGCCCGCGCCCCAGTTGCGATCCTTCAAGCTGCGCAAAAAGCCCACGAGGTTGCCATCGCGGATACGTTCCAGCTCGCGGATCGTATAGGCGCCGGATTGTGCATCCGACTGGCTGGCGATTAGGTCCACCAATTCCTCGGTAAATTCCGGCACATCGGTCAGCTTGGTCCAGGGCCATTGAAGGCAAGGGCCAAATTGCGCCATGAAATGCTTCATGCCCGCTTCGCCGCCCGCCACACGGTAGGTTTCAAACAACCCCATCTGGCCCCAGCGCAGACCAAAGCCCATTCGGATTGCCTCGTCAATTTCCTCGGTCGTGGCAATTCCATCCTTGACCAGCCACAGCGCCTCGCGCCAGACCGCTTCCAAAAACCGGTCTGCGATATGCGCGTCGATTTCTTTGCGGATATGCAAAGGAAACATGCCGATTTCGCGCAGGATTTCTTTTGCCCGATCGATTGCGTCCAGATCACTGTCCGCCGAGGGGACAACTTCGGCCAAGGGCAACAGATAGACCGGGTTAAACGGATGGGCGACAAAGATCATCGCGGGGTTCGCGGCCCCTTGCTGCAACTCTGATGGTTTGAAGCCCGAGGTCGAAGATCCGATCAACGTATCAGGACAAGATTGTTGGATTTGTGCAAATACACGGTGCTTTAGCTCTAACCGCTCTGATACTGATTCTTGAATATATTCAGCATCTTCTACAGCTTCGGTAATCGTATCTGCAAAGCTTAACTGGCCCTCTATCGGCATTGGAATGTCCGATAAAGCCGGAAGTGCCGCCCGCGCATTGCTCAGAACCTCGGCGATTTTCCGCGATGCTTCTGGGTCCGGGTCAAATACAGATACATTCCAACCGTTCAACAAAAATCGCGCAGCCCAACCGCCGCCAATAACGCCACCGCCAATAATCGCTGCTTTACGTGCCATCTTTTTCGTCCCTGTTTTCATACCGATGTTGCGATTACCGCGAGTGCCGCAAATCGCAGGCAACGCTGCCCGCGATCAGCCCCCTTAAAGCGGTGCGCGCTTTTCCAGTTTCAGTCTTGTACGCACTTCAGCAGGTGTGATCACCCGCGCGCCCATGGCCTGAATAAGCCCCACGGCCCGTTCCACCAATTGCGCATTGGTCGCCAACACGCCCTTGTCCAGCCAAAGGTTGTCTTCCAACCCAACCCGCACATTGCCCCCGGCCAAAACAGCGGCCGCGACATAGGCCATCTGATTGCGGCCAATCGAAAACGCGCTCCACTGCCAATCGCTTGGCACATTATTGACCATCGCCATGAAGGTGTTCAGATCGTCGGGCGCGCCCCATGGCACGCCCATGCACAGCTGCACCAGAACCGGGTCCGGAATAATGCCGTCCTTCACCAGCTCTTTGGCCAGCCACAGATGCCCGGTGTCAAACGCCTCAATCTCGATCTGCACGCCAGAGGTTGCCATGCGTTTGGCCATGTCGCGCAGCATGCCGGGCGTGTTGACCATGACATAATCAGCCTCGTTGAAATTCATCGTGCCGCAATCGAGCGTGCAAATCTCGGGCCGGCAATCCAGCACATGCGCCACCCGCTCGGCGGCCCCCGCCATGTCGGAATTCGCCGCCATCCGCCCCATCGCCTCGGTGCCATCAAACAGCAAATCGCCCCCCATACCGGCGGTCAGGTTCAAGACCATATCGGTATCACTGTCGCGGATACGTTCGGTCACTTCGCGGTACAATGCCAAATCGCGCGAGGGCTTGCCAGTTTCGGGATCGCGCACATGGCAATGCACAATCGCCGCCCCCGCCTTGGCCGCCGCAATGGCGCTTTCGGCGATTTGCTGCGGCGAGCGCGGCACATGCGGGCTGCGATCTTGTGTGCCACCGGACCCGGTCACAGCACAGGTGATAAAAACCTCACGATTCATTTGCAACGGCATCGGCAGACCTCCTGATTTGAGCGTCACCTTATCGCGCTTGGCAAAAGACGTTTTACCGTTTACGCAGCTTTCATGACAAAAAGCGCATCAATTTTCGCCCCCTCATCAGATCCGCTGGCGCTTGCCGTGCTGGTCTTGCCACAATCCTCGATTCTAGAGGTTGCCAGCACGCTGGATCCGATGCGCGCCGCTAACCGGCATCTGGGCACGCAGGCTTACCGCTGGCGCATTTTATCGCCCGATGGCGGCGCGGTTCCGCTGACCTGTGGTATCGAGCTGCCCTCGAGCGGCACACTGGACCTGGCCAAAGACGCTGATGCATTGGTGGTGATCGCAGGGTTTCGTCAGGCCGAAGGGGCGACCCGTCCGCTTATCCAGGCCTTGCGTCGCACAGCCCACCGGTTTCGTGCCATAGGTGCGATTGATGCAGGGGCTTGGGTGCTGGCGCGCGCAGGCTTGCTGGCCGGGTACCGCACAACGGTGCATTGGGAAGATTTCGAGGACCTCACCGCGGCACATCCCGAGATCACGGTGACGCCAGACCGTTTCACCATCGACCGCAACCGTTTCAGCGCGGGCGGGGCCGCACCTGCCAAGGATCTGATGCTGCATTTAATCGAGCGGCGCCATGGTGCGGCCCTCGCCCGTCAGGTCGCGGCAAGCTTCATCACCACGGCCAGAACCGGAAGCGACCCGCAGATCAGTCAAGACCGCCCCAGCCGCCGCCTGGATCCCCGGCTTGCCGCTGCCATCGCCCGGATGGAATCGCGGATGGACGCACCCGAACCTGTCCCCGCCACGGCACGGGCAATTGGTCTGTCACCGCGCAGGTTGGAAACGCTGTTCCAGCAGGCTTTCGGCCAAAGCCCTGCCGCCTATGCGCTGTCGCTTCGCCTTGCCGCGGCGCGTCGCTTGATCATGGACACGCATCACCCAATGGCAGAGATCGCCCTGCGCACCGGATTTTCGGCACAATCAAGCCTCAGCCGCGCCTTCCAACGGCATTTTAACGCCGCCCCCTCGTCATTGCGCTCGCTTTCGTAAGGCCAAGCGGCGGCCAAAACGCATTCAGACCGGGTCCAATAACCCCCGACCTTTCAGCAAGGGTTCAACCCCCGGCATTTGCCCCCGAAACGCGGTGTACAAAACCTCTGGCGGTTGCGAGCCACCTGCCGAAAGGATGAATTTCTCCAACCGGGCAGCGACTGCGGGGTCGAAGGCATCGCCCGCCTCTTCAAAAGCGGCGAAAGCATCGGCATCCATCACTTCGGACCACATATAGCTGTAATAGCCCGAGGAATATCCATCCCCGGAAAACACATGCGCGAAATGCGGCGTGGCATGACGCATCCTGATGGCATGGGGCAAGCCGATTTCGGCCAAAATCTCGGCCTGTTTCGCCATTGGGTCGGCGGGCGCGCTGCCATCGTGAAACGCCAGATCGACCAGCGCCGAGGCCAAAAACTCCACCGTCGCAAAACCCTGATCATAGGTTCCGGCAGCCAGCAACCGCGCCAGCATATCAGCGGGCATTGGCGCGCCGGTTTCCACATGCCGCGCGTGCTTTTGCAGCACTTCGGGGACTTCCAGCCAATGCTCGTAAAGCTGGCTTGGCAATTCCACAAAGTCCCGCGCCACGCTGGTGCCCGACACAAAGCCGTAAGTCACATTCGACAGCATCTGATGCAGCGCATGGCCAAATTCATGGAACAAGGTCCGGGCATCGTCATAGGACAAAAGCGCAGGTTGGCCCTTGGCGAAATTGCAGACATTTACCACGATCGGGCGGATATCAGCACCCAATTTGCGTTGGCTGCGCATTGCCGAACACCACGCGCCCGACCGTTTCGATCCGCGTGCGAAGTAATCGCCCAGAAACACCGCCACATGTTCACCGCGCCGCGTCACCTCCCAGCCTCGCACATCCGGGTGGTAGAACGGCCCCT
>JBLIGH010000253.1:0-5162 GCA_047636855.1 Pseudorhodobacter sp. | reverse complement strand
TTCTAGGCGGTTTGTGATCGGTCGGATTGTAGATCGATTTGGTTTGATCCCAAAGCTCGTCAATGCCCTCCTTGCCCGCGCCGGAAACCGACTGGTAGGTCGAGACAACAACGCGCTTGATCTTGGCGCGGTCATGCAAAGGCTTCAACGCCACAACCATCTGCGCGGTCGAGCAGTTCGGGTTCGCGATGATGTTTTTCTTGGTGTAGCCATAGATTGCATCGGCGTTCACTTCCGGCACGATCAACGGCACGTCCGGATCGTAGCGATAAAGCGAAGAGTTATCGATCACAACGCAACCGACAGCCGCAGCCTTTGGTGCGTAGATTTTGGTCGCATCGGACCCGACGGCAAAAAGGGCAATATCCCAACCGGTGAAATCAAAGGTGTCGAGGTCCTTGGTCTTCAGGGTCTTGTCACCAAAGCTGATCTCGGTGCCCATGGATTTGCGCGACGCCAGCGCCACAATTTCATCCACCGGAAACTCGCGCTCGGCGAGGATATTCAGCATTTCGCGGCCCACATTTCCCGTGGCACCAACGACAGCGACTCTATAGCCCATCATGGTCTCCTTCTGACATTCGCTGCGCAATACCCCATAGGCGCGACAGGGGGAAGGGGCTGTGTCGCCCGCGCCCAACGGCTGTGGCGACGAAAACGCATTTTTGGGCAAGGCCCAGCCGCTCCAATCTTGCGCAAGCAGGGCCTCAAAAGCCCGCACGCGTGGCGAGGTTCAAAACGACCCTTTCGGGGGCCGCGTCGCCTCCATTTGGGGACAAAACACAAACCGCAATCGCGAGGCTTATCGCAGATAGCCCCCTTCTGACGCGCCTGCCCAATGGCACCCCGCCCAGAAAAGAAATCAATGCCCTCGCCACAACCCATGGCAATGCCGCCCGAGGGGGCTCGATGCCCCCGAGGGCGGCCGCCGGTTACGCCGCTGCCGTCGCAGTGCGATTTTCCTGGATCGGCAAATGGATCAGCGCCGAAAAGGCCCCAACGCCAATCCCAATCCACCAAACCAAGGAATAGTCCCCCGTCAGATCATACATTTTGCCGCCCAGCCAAACGCCCAGAAAAGACCCAACCTGATGGCTAAAAAACACAAAGCCATAAAGCGTTCCCATATACCGCACACCAAAGAGATGAGCGACAAGTCCGCTGGTCAGTGGCACCGTGGCCAACCACAAAGACCCCATCGCGAGCGAGAATAACAACACCGTCGCGGGCGTCATTGGCGTCAGGATAAACAGAGCTGAAACCACGGTTCGGGCCGTGTAGACCCCCGCCAACAGGTATTTCTTGCTATAGGTTTTTCCCAGCCACCCGGCCATGATAGACCCGAAAATATTCGCAAATCCGATAATCGAGATCGAGATCGCCCCCAAAGCCGAAGTCGTCGATATCCCCAGCCCCGCCAATATTCCACCCGGATCAATCGGCCCACAAATCTCGGTCACAAAAGCCGGAAAATGCGCCGTGATAAACCCAAGCTGATAACCACACGAAAAGAAGCCCACAAAAATCATCGTGTAGCTTGGATCTTTGAATGTGCGCATCAATACTGTGCCAAGGCTCTCGACCAGTTCGTCCTTGCTGGCTTTGATCGGCGCCCGCAGCATCGGCAGCATGAACAGCACCGTCAAAATCGCCGCGGCAAAGACCAAAAACACCGTTTGCCAGCTGTAGATTTGCAGCAAGCCTTCCGCAATCGGTGCGCCAAACATCTGCCCGACAGACCCCGCAGCCGTTGCTAGACCCAAGGCCATCGACCGATTTTCAACACTCGTTGCCCGACCGACAATTGCCAAAATCAGGCCAAAGCCTGTACCCGCAATGCCAAACCCCACCAAAATTTCCAGCACCCAATGCTGCCCCGGTGTGACCGCAAAGGATGACAGCACAAGACCTGCGGAATACATCAGCGCACCGGCAACAATTGCCCGACGATCGCCAAACCGCTCTGCCAAAGCCCCGAAAATGGGCTGACCGATCCCCCATGCAAGGTTCTGAATCGCAATCGCCATCGAAAAATCGGCCCGTAACCAGCCAAACTCATTTGCAATTGGCAGCTGGAACACACCAAAACTGCCGCGGATAGCAAAATTGATGATCAATATGGCGCAACCCGCTATCAAAACCGGCGTAAACAGCGATTGTTTTGTCATGTAAGGCTCCTGATACCGCGCAGAAATGCCGCGAGGGTTTGACACTTGCAATCCCTACTTTGTATCGGTCACAAAATCAAAAGCCGCTGCATGGCATGGCTACTTTGGGTGCCACAACACACCCGCAGCAGGCAAGCTGCGGCCCGCGTGGTCCACGGCATGGGCGTTGTAATTGAACCAAAACACCTGACCACCAGCCTCACGGCGGCGCAGACCTTCGGGCAATGCTTCGGTCTCTATCCCCGCCTGACGGCAAAGCCCGGTCAAAATGCGCTCCAACGCCTGCTCGTCCGGCCAACCTGCCAGATAATGCAGCCCGCCCGTCGCCATAATCGCAGGCCAACCGTCCAAGGTTTCCTCGATGACTGCAGCACTGCCTTCACATTTTTCACGCCACAAAGTGAAATTGCCGCCGTTGGCCAAGGCGACGGGCACATCCGGCGGCAGGCTTTCAACCCGCGCGACCCTACAGTCCAGCCCCGGCAGATTGGGCGGCAACGGGATGGGCGTAGCGAATTCCGCCGTTTTACTATTGCTGCGCGGCCCGATCAAAGACAGGCCTTGATACCGGTCCAAAGCAGCCAGAATTTCAGGTGACAGCGTCGCGACACCCGGGGCCAGAACCAGCTTGTAAGCCGAAAGATCGGTGCAATCCGGCGGCACTATATCGACGGACAAGCCAAGGCCCCGCAGGGCTTTGTAGCTGTGAAAGACCAGCCGGAAGTAATCAAATCCCCGCCCCTGAGGTTGCGTGTCCCATGCCCAGGCCGAGGCGTAGTCAAACACCAATGCGACCGGGGCTTCGGTCTGCGCAACCTCTGGCAGATCGGCCAACTCGCGCGCGACTTCGACGGCAGCATGATAGGCAGGTGCGGGCGCATTATCAGGGCGCAGCATGCTTGCATGCATCTGCTCTTGCGCAAAAGGCGCTTGGCGCCAGCGGAAATAGCACACGGCCTCGGCACCATGGGCAAAAGCCTCCCATGCCCAAAGTCGCGCCATTCCGGGCAAAGGATCGGGGTTGTATGGTGCCCAGTTTACCGGGCCGGGTTGTTGTTCCATAATCCACCACCGCCCCCGCCCAACGGCGCGGTAAAGATCATGATGAAAGGCCTGAAAATCTGGATCGCCTTGCCGTGCGAAGCGACGTTTGTGATCTGCGTTAGCTTCCAATCGGTCGGATAAAAAGCCCAAAGGATAACTGTCCCACGCGGCAATATCGAGGTCAGCCCCCGTTGCGAAATGGTCGAACTCTGTGATCCGGCCCATGTAATTATGCGCGATCGGCGCATCTGAATGCCGCCGGATGGCCTCGGTCTGAAGCCTGTTAAAACTTGCAACCTCATCGCTGGCGAACCGGCGAAAATCCATGACATGTGCCGGGTTGGCCTCGGTCACGGTCAAGTTTGGCAGGGCTATCTCGTTGAAATCGGCATATTCCATTGACCAAAACACATTGCCCCAAGCGCGGTTCAAAGCATCTGGCGACTGATATTTCTGCGCCAACCAATCGCGAAACGCCACTTGCGCCGCCGCTGAATAACTTAGTGTCGTGTCGTGACAGCCATATTCATTATCGGTCTGCCAAGCCGCAACATGCGGATTGGCCCCATATCTTTCTGCCAAAGCCGTGACGATGCGCACGCATTCCGCGCGGTACCCGCGATGGCTAAAACAATAGTGCCGCCGAGAGCCAAACCCACGCGGGCGGCCTTGCGCATCAAGTGACAGCATGTCGGGGTGCTTTTTGATCATCCAGCGTGGCGGCGTCGCGGTCGGCGTTCCCAACACGACCCGCAGCCCTTGCTGCCCCAAGATCGCGATCGCGCGGTCCAACCAACCCCAGTCAAACTGACCAGGCTGAGGCTCCATCCTGCTCCATGCGAATTCGCCGATGCGTATCCACGTCAGCCCAATTTCTGCCATCTGACGTGCATCTTCGTGCCACTGGATTTCGGGCCAATGTTCGGGGTAATAGCAGGTTCCAAGTGTGCGCTTCATTGCCATGCTTTCAGGGCAATATGACTTGATGTTCATATTGGCCGCGTTGTTCGGTTTGCATCTTAAAGAGTTTACCAGTAACCGGATTCTGCACAATTTGTTGCGCCGACATATTATGCGCAGCCGTCGTGCAGAACAGCGTTTTCATCTGCGGACCTCCAAAAGCAGGGCAAGAGCTTTGCGTTGCGCCAATCGTTATGGCCTGCAAAAATGTCCCATGCTTGTCGTAGCAAGCAACCCGCGATGCCCCCCATTGCGCCAGCCAAATATTGCCGGACAAATCGACGACGGCACCGTCCGGGTTATAGCCTTGCGCCGACAGGTCCAGAAAGACCACGGGCTCGGCATTTGGCCATCCGTTATGGTCCAAGTTCACACGCATCACTTTGCGCACGGCCGTATCGCTGAAATAGGCGCGATCCCCTTCAGGCGCAAAGCAGATTGTGTTTGGAATGGTTATCTCATTGAATAACTTACGGGTTTCGCCACGGTAAAGCCGATATATCGACCCCGCTTTAGGCTGTGCCGACTTGCCCATCGTCCCGATCCAAAATCCGCCTTGGGGATCAGCACGACCATCGTTCGAGCGTGTCTTGGGGTTATCAGCTTCCAGCGCGCAGATATCTTGCCGGGAACCCGTTTCAAGATTGAACCGAAACAGCGCGGTTTCTGATGCAATCAAAAGTTCTGATCGGCTGACCCAACCGGCCGCCGAAACCATTTCAGGAAACTGCCATTCCAACGCTTCACCCTCTAAGCGCGAATAGAGTTTGCAAGACAGAATATCAAACCAGAACAACTGTTCACGAATGGGATGCCAAAGCGGCCCTTCGCCTAGTTCGCATACTCTTGGGTCAAAAACCGCTGTCATGCACTTAACGCATCCCAGGCTGAAACCAATGCTTGCGCCCGCATAGACACCTCGGCGACGCTCAACCCAGGGGCGTAGATTGCAGTGCCGATCCCAAAGCCAGAGGCCCCTGCCCTGCGCCA
>JBLIGH010000252.1:0-5205 GCA_047636855.1 Pseudorhodobacter sp. | reverse complement strand
GGCTTGGCCTCAAGCGACCCGGTCGCGCGCTTCAGCAGGACCATGTCGTTGACGAACTTGATCGAAACGCGGAGTTGAGCCGCCGCAGCTCGATGCCGGTGCCCCTCTTCGACAAAGTCAACGACGCGTTGACGAAGCTCCATAGGAAGTGGCTTACCCATCATTGACCCCCACAATCTGCCATGTGCAGAGGGAATCACAAATCAGTGCTCCGGGGAATCTGAATCGCAATGGCAGCAAAACGCTCTAGGCTTCAACGGTGAGCCTGCGACAGAGCCTGTGGTGCTGGGATGGATGCCTGCAATCGCGGCCTATTTCAAAGACCCGGACGGGCATTCCATCGAATTTATCCATGTATTGGACGAGGCCCCTGATCCGGGTTTTGGCACAGGCCCCTTACCGAAATGGCGCGCGCGCTGAACCAAAGGGCGGCGAAAGCTTGCGCCCCACCGCCCGGATCGGTCAGGCTTAGACCTTCACGCGCACCGATTTTGGATCATAGAATGGCTGCGTCGAGGCTTCTGCCTTGAAGCGCTGTCCCGCGATTTCAATCTCGTAGCTGGAGGCGAGCAGATTTGCCACGGTTTCGCCCTTGCACGGCACATAACCCAGCGCGATAGACGACCCAATCGTGTGGCCATAGCTGCCAGATGACACGTGGCCGACGATCTCGCCGTCGCGCAAAATCGGTTCATTGTGATAGATAAGCGGCGCTGGATCATGCAGCCGGAACTGAACCATCCGCAGTGACAGACCCGCCTCTTTCTTTGCCAACACCGCCTCGCGACCGATGAAATCGGGCTTGTCGGTTTTCACCGCAAAGCCAAGGCCCGCTTCCAGCACATGGTCTTCGCAGCTGATATCATGGCCGAAATGGCGATAGCCTTTTTCGATCCGGCAACTGTCCATCATATGCATGCCGCACAGCTTTAGCCCCAAATCCTGACCCGCCTCAAACAGCGTTTCGAAGGCGTGACCGGCCATATCGGACGCGACGTAGATTTCCCATCCCAGTTCGCCGACATAAGTCACGCGGTGAACCCGGGCAACGCCCATGCCCAGTTCAATAGTTTGTGCTGTGCCAAACGGGTTGACCGCGTTGCTGAAATCATTGGGCGAGACCATTTGCATCAGTTTGCGCGCATTTGGGCCCATCACGGCCAAAACGCCTTCACCGCTGGTCACATCCACAATCGCAACCCGGGCATCACCGACATGGCGGCGCAGCCACGTTTGATCCGCAAGCCGCGTGGCCGCTGGGGTCACGACGATAAAGCTGGTCTCGGACAGGCGCGTTACGGTGACATCGGCCTCGATCCCGCCCGCTTTGTTCAGGAACTGCGTATAGACGATTTTGCCCACTGGCACGGCAACATTCGCGCCACAAATCCGGCTCAAGAATGCCTCGGCCTCGGGTCCCTCGACAAGGATTTTACCGAAGGAAGACATGTCATACATGCCGACATTGTTGCGCACCGCTTCGTGCTCGGCCGCGCGGTTGTCGAACCAGTTCTGACGTTTCCAGCTATAGCTGTAGTCGCGGGTCTGGCCCTCGTTGGCAAACCAGTTCGCGCGCTCCCAGCCCGCCAATTCGCCGAACACCGCCCCATTGGATTTCAAATGCGCGTGGAAGGGTGTTCGACGGATACCGCGTGCAGTTGCCTTTTGGCGGAACGGGAAATGATCGGCATAAAGCAGGCCCAATGTTTCCTTAGAGCGTTCAAACAGATAGGTTTTGTTGCCCTGAAACGGTTGCATCCGGCTGATATCAACATCGCCAAGATCGAACGGCTTTTCACCAGTATCCATCCATTGCGCCAGCGCCATGCCCGCGCCGCCCGCCGATTGGATCCCGATCGAATTAAAGCCCGCCGCAACCCAGACGTTGTCCATCTCTGGCGCGATGCCAAGGTGGTAGGCGTCATCCGGTGTGAAGCTTTCGGGGCCGTTAAAGAAGGTGTGAATACCTGCATTCGCAAGCATCGGCATCCGGTTGACCGCGGCTTCAAGGATCGGCTCGAAATGGTCGAAATCCTCGGGCAGCTGATCAAATTCGAAATCCTTGGGGATGCCCTTCATGCCCCACGGCTTCGAGACCGGCTCGAACGCGCCCAGCAAAATCTTGCCCGCATCTTCTTTGTAATAGGCGCATTCATCCGGCACCCGCAGCACGGGAAGTTGCGATAGGCCGGGGATATTGTCGGTCACGATGTAGAAATGCTCGCAAGCATGCAGCGGCACGTTGACGCCGGCCATCCGGCCAACCTCGTGTCCCCACATACCGCCGCAATTCACCACCATATCGGCAGTGATATGCCCGGTCTCATCGCCCTGCGCCCAGTCAACACCTGTGATGCGGCGGCCCTCTTTGCGAAAGCCGGTGACGGCGGTGTTTTCCAGCACAATCCCACCGCGCTGACGCGCCCCTTTGGCCAAAGCGCGGGCGATATTGCCGGGGTCACCCTGGCCATCCTTGGCCAGATAAACCCCCGCAACCACACCATCAATATTCAGATGCTCATACCGCGCCTTCACCTCGGCAGGCGAGATTTCTTCAATCTCAACCCCAAAAGCCCGCGCCATCGAGGCTTGACGGAAAATCTCTTCGCGGCGTTCCTCGGTCAGGGCAACTGTGATCGATCCACAACGACGAAAGCCCGTTGCCATGCCTGTTTCGGCTTCCAGATTGCCGTAAAGTTCCTGCGAATATTTTGCAAGCCGGGTCATATTGCGCGAGGCGCGCAATTGCGCGATCAGACCTGCCGCATGCCATGTGGTGCCGCTGGTTAGCTGCTTACGCTCCAGCAAAACAACATCATTCCACCCCAGTTTCGTCAGATGATAGGCGACTGAACAGCCGATCACCCCACCACCGACAATCACCACACGCGCATGTTGAGGAACGGACGCCATTTTGAGTTTCCCTAGCTATGAGCGCCCACAACGGTCGTGGGTATGCTCGCTTGTCACAAATTCACCTTGTCGATAGGCCGTCAAACGGTTTCGCGCAGGTTGCCATACGACAGTACTCTGTCAAGTTTCGACAATCAGAAGCGCTTGATTGTGACCCACATCCCAAAGGGACTTTGCGCGCGTTTTTTGGGGCGTGTGAATTTTGAAATTTAAAGACTATTTTTGCTGTTGGTGAAATTTGTATTGATTTTTTCATTTAAATCATGCCTGCTTGGGACAACACCGCCACCAATGCACCGAATCCCGTTTTTGCAATCGAGACATGCAACCAGATGCCGCAGGACCTTCCAGACCGAACTTGCGAACACCACAGTGTCGGCGCTGATATCCGGGCGATGCGCAAAAGCAGGGGTATCAAGCTGGTTGATCTGGCTGCAACGCTTGGGCGCTCTACCGGGTTTGTCAGCCAAATCGAGCGCGGCGTTTCGCAACCCTCAATCAATGATTTGCGCAAAATCGCGGCGCTGTTTGGGGTGCCGATCAGCTTTTTCTTCAAGGAGACGCCCACCGATCCGAACGAGGCGCGGCATATCGTGCGCAGCGCTGGGCGGCGGCAATTGGGCTCGGTCGAAGCGGGCTTGGTTGAAAAACTGCTTTCGCCCGATCTGGGTGGCGCGTTTGAGATTATCCTAAGCGAATTTGCCGTCGGTGCCACGCTGGAAGAGCCGCAAAAGCGCGGCACCGAAGAAGCGGGCTACGTGATTTCCGGCACATTCCAGATCGAAATCTCGGGCATCTGGCATCGCTTGTATCAAGGCGATTCCTTTCGCTTTGCGAATGAAAGCTACCGCTGGCGCAATGCAGGCGATCAACCCGTGGTGATGGTCTGGGTGATCGCACCACCTGTCTATTAACTTAAACTTGAGGGCGATAATGTCTGATTTCCCAACGGCTGCGCGTGTCGTGATCATCGGGGGCGGTGTGATTGGGGTCTCGACGCTTTTCCATCTTGGCAAGGCAGGCTGGACCAATTGCGTCTTGCTGGAAAAGAGCGAATTGACCGCAGGCTCTACCTGGCATGCCGCGGGCAATTGCCCGAATTTCAGCGCCTCTTGGGCGGTAATGAACATGCAGCGCTATTCGCTGGAAATGTATCGCGGGCTGGCGGATCAGGTCGATTACCCGATGAATTACGCGGTGACAGGCGCGCTGCGACTGGCCCATACAGCCGAGCGGATGCGCGAATTTGAGCGGGTGGCGGGCATGGGTCGCTATCAGGGCCTGCAAATGGATATCTGCACCCCCGAAGAGCTGCAAAACCACTGCCCTTTTCTGGAAACGCATGATCTGGCAGGTGGGCTTTGGGACCCGCTGGACGGCGATATCGACCCGGCGCAACTGACGCAGGCGATGGCCAAGGGCGCGCGCGCCTTGGGTCAGCAGATCCACCGCTTTACCCCGGCGACCGGCGTTTCGCGTCGCGGCGACGAATGGATCGTTCACACCGATAAAGGCGATATTGCCTGTGAATTTGTTGTCAACGCGGCCGGGTATTACGCCCAGCGTGTCGGCGAATGGTTTAAGCCTTACGGTGGGCGCACGGTGCCGATGGTGGTTATGTCGCACCAATACTTCTTGACCGAGGGAATCCCCGAACTCGCCGCCTGGACCAAGCAAAACGGCGGCAAAATGCCCATGATCCGCGACGTGGACTCGTCTTACTACCTGCGGCAAGACAAAAACGGCCTGAACCTTGGCCCGTACGAACGCAATTGCAAAGCGCATTGGCTGACGCCGCAAGACCCGATGCCGCAGGATTTCTCGTTCCAGCTGTTTCCCGATGATCTGGACCGGTTGGAGTGGTATATCGGGGATGCGATGGCCCGCGTGCCGATCCTTGGCAGTCAGGGCGTTGGCCGCGTCATCAACGGCCCGATCCCCTATTTGCCCGACGGCCTGCCGATGATTGGTCCGATGCCGGGTGTGAAAAACGCCTTCGAGGCGCATTCGTTCACCTTCGGCATTGTCCAAGCTGGTGGGGCAGGCAAGGTCATGGCCGAATGGATCACCGAAGGCGAAACCGAATGGGATATGTGGGCGGTCGATCCGCGCCGTTATACCGATTATACTGACGATGACTATTGCACGCAAAAGGCGCTGGAAACCTATGGCCATGAATATGCCATGCATTTCCCGCATCACGAATGGCCCGCTGCGCGCGGCAAGAAGCTGTCGGCGGCGCATGACCAACAAGCCGCACTTGGCGCGCAATTTGGGGCCATCAACGGCTGG
>JBLIGH010000251.1:0-5232 GCA_047636855.1 Pseudorhodobacter sp. | reverse complement strand
ATCCGCGAGATCCAGACCAAAGCCATCACAGCAGGGCTTTACGCCGCCAATATGCCGGAAGAGGTGGGGGGCGCGGGCCTCGATACCCTATCTTGGCTGCTTTACGAGCGCGAGCTGGGCCGTGCCAATTACGCCCTGCATTGGACCTGCGTTGCGCGCCCCTCGAATATCTTGCTGGCAGGGACGGCAGAACAGCGCGAACGCTACCTTTTCCCCTGCATTCGCGGCGAGAAATGGGATTGTCTGGCGATGACAGAGCCGGGCGCCGGGTCGGATTTGCGCGGCATGAAAGCCTCTGCGCGCCGAGAGGGCGATGATTGGGTGCTCAATGGCACCAAGCATTTCATCAGCCATGCTGATCTGGCCGATTTCGCGATCGTTTTCATGGCGACGGGCGAAGAGGAAACGCCGCGCGGGCGTAAAAAGCTGATCACCGCGTTCTTTGTCGATAAGGGCACGCCGGGCTTTACGGTGCGCGATGGGTACCGCAACGTTTCGCATCGTGGCTACACAAATTCGGTGCTGGAGTTTGACAATTGCCGCCTGCCTGCCACCCAAATGCTGGGCGAAATGCATAAGGGATTTGAGGTTGCCAACACCTGGCTTGGGGCGACACGATTGCAGGTTGCGGCCACCTGTCTGGGCCGGGCGGACCGTGCATTGGGGCATTCGGTGCAATATGCCGCTGAACGCGCTCAATTCGGACAAGCGATTGGCAAGTTCCAAGGCGTGTCCTTCAAGCTTGCCGATATGGCGATGGAGCTGAAAGCGGCGGAATTGCTAACGTGGGAAGCCGCTTGGCGTTTTGACGAGGGCACCGTGACCGAGGCAGATATGTCGATGGCCAAGCTGAAGGCCAGCGAAGTCTTGGCCATGGTGGCGGATGAGGCGATCCAGATTCATGGCGGGATGGGCTTGATGGAAGATTTGCCGTTGGAACGTATCTGGCGTGATGCGCGGGTCGAACGTATCTGGGAAGGCACTTCCGAGATCCAGCGCCACATCATCAGTCGTCAACTTTTGCGGGCTCAAGGGGGTTGAGGCGAGGCAGGGGGGCTGTCTGCCCCCCTCTTGGCCTTGCGGCCAATTCACCCCCCGAGGATATTTTTAAACAGATGAATAACGAAATTTTAACGATGAGACATCAATCTCTATTGGCGGTACAGACGGGGACGCCGATGACCGTAACAGGTGACGTTTCCCTGCTTCCTTGGTTGGAAGCAGGGCGACACCGCCTCGTTTTCATCTGTTCAAAAATATCCCGGGGTCCGGGGCAGCGCCCCGGCGGCCTGCCATTCGGCGACCATTTCAAATGAGAGACCTGAGCCGCCTTTTACGCCCGCGCAGCATTGCTGTTCTCGGATCGGTTTGGGCAGAGAATGTCATCGCGCAGTGCCACAAAATGGGGTTTGAGGGCGCTGTTTGGCCTGTCCACCCAACAAAGTCTATGATCGGCGGATTGAAAGCCTATTCGACGCTTTCGGATTTGCCAGCGGCGCCGGACGCTGCGTTCATCGGTGTCAACAGACACACCACTGTCGAGATTGTAGCGGAGCTGAGTGCTTTGGGGGCCGGCGGCGCGATCTGTTTTGCCTCTGGCTGGACAGAGGCCGGAGAGGCAGGACTGCAAGCCGCTTTGGTGCAGGCGGCCGGCGAGATGCCGATCCTTGGCCCAAATTGCTACGGTATGATTAACTACCTCGACGGTGCCTTGCTTTGGCCCGATCAGCATGGCGGGCAGCGGGTCGCGCGCGGTGTGGCGCTGTTGAGCCAATCCTCCAACATCGTGATAAATTTGACGATGCAGGCTCGTGGCTTACCGGTCGCTTATGTGGCATGTCTGGGCAATGTCGCTCAGGTCGGTTTGGCCGAACTCGCATCGGAACTCCTGGCAGATCCGCGCGTGACGGCGTTGGGACTTTACGTCGAAGGCATTGATGATACCGAAGGGTTCGCTGCTTTGGCCGAGGCGGCACGGCAGGCCGGTAAAGGTATCGTTTGCCTCAAATCCGGTAAAACTGAGGCGTCTCAAACGGCAGCGGCTTCGCATACGGCGGCATTGGCGGGTGGCAGCGCTGCCTCAATGGCTTTCTTACGGCAGGCGGGCGTCGCAGAGGTGAACACGCTTTCAGAATTGCTAGAGACATTGAAAATTTTTCATGTGCACGGACCGCAAATAGGTGCACGCTTGTGTTCGCTGTCTTGTTCCGGGGGTGAGGCAGGTTTGGTTGCCGATTTGGCGGCCCCCTTCGGCATTGCGTTTCCGCCACCGTCTAAGGCGCAGCACAGCCATTTAACCGCGATATTGGGCCCGATGGTCACGATCGCTAACCCTTTAGATTATCATACTTTCATTTGGGGCGATGGTTTGCGGACCACGGATGTTTTCAGTACCATGCTTGCAGGCTATGATGCTGGTATCTTCTTGATTGATCCCCCACGCCCTGATCGGTGCGACCCCAGCTCTTTTCAACCCGCATTGGATGCGATTGAAGCCGCAGCTGCTTTGACCGGTAAACCTGCTTTCCCCGTCGCTTCCTTGCCCGAAAACTTTGACGAAACCAGAGCGGTCGCGATGATGGCGCGCGGGACTGTCCCGCTGATGGGGCTGGAAAGTGCCCTTGGGGCCTTGCGCGCGGCGCAAACGCCGCCGGGCCGCGCAGGGTGGCGGCCTTGGCCGTCGCGCTGCGCGACCCGCATTTCGATGCTGGACGAAGTGCAAGCAAAGCAACGGTTGTCGCAGCTCGGGATTGCCGTGCCGAAAGGCGTCTCTGCGCCGGACCTAGACGAGTTGGCCCTTTTGACTGCGGGTTTGTGTGGGCCTTTGGCGCTTAAGGGGCTTGGCTTTGCGCACAAGTCGGAAAATGGCGCGGTGCGTTTGGGGCTGCAAGATGTCGCCGCACAACCAGATATGCCCGGCGCAACAGGCTATCTCGCCGAAGAGATGGTTCAGGGCGCCGTTGCGGAATTACTGTTGGGCCTGCGTCACGACCCGGTTTACGGTGTGACGATGACGCTGGGTTTTGGCGGCGTGACGGCAGAGCTGTTGGCCGATACGGTCACCTTGATCTGCCCGGTGGTCGCACAAGAAGTTTTGGCAGCATTGCAATCGTTGCGGCTTTGGCCGCTATTGGATGGCTATCGTGGCCGGGTGCTGGGTGATGTGGCGGCAGTTGTCGATACAGCCCTCAAAATGCAGGCGATGATGCGCGCGTGCGACGTGGTGGAGGTTGAAGTTAACCCCCTAATGGTTTTGTCAAAAGGCGCGATTGCCGTCGATGCTGTGATTTGGGAGGCAGAAGAATGATGCAGATGCGCGATGACGGTCCGATCCGAACAAGGTCCGAAGGGGCTATTCTGGAAGTCACTCTGGACAGGCCGAAGGCCAATGCCATTGATCTGGTGACCAGTCGGATCATGGGGGACGTGTTTCGCGATTTTCGCGATGATGATACTTTGCGCGTTTGTATTTTGCGGGCGGAGGGCGAGAAATTCTTTTGCCCCGGTTGGGACTTGAAAGCTGCGGCGGGCGGTGACGCGGTGGACGGCGATTATGGCATTGGCGGCTTTGGGGGGTTGCAAGAATTGCCCCATCTGAACAAACCGGTGATTGCGGCAGTAAACGGGATTTGCTGTGGCGGTGGTTTGGAATTGGCATTGTCTTGCGATCTTATTCTGGCGTCTGAGACGGCGACATTTGCTTTGCCGGAAATTCGGTCTGGCACGGTGGCCGACGCGGCCTCGATCAAACTGCCCAAGCGTATTCCTTATCATGTGGCGATGGATTTGCTGCTGACCGGGCGCTGGTTTGATGCCAAAGAGGCCCTGCACTTGGGCCTGTTGAAAGAGATTTGCGCGCAAACCGATTTGTTGAGCAAGGCTTGGGACTTGGCGCGGTTGCTCGAAAGCGGGCCGCCTTTGGTCTATGCCGCGATCAAGGAAGTGGTGCGGGAAGCCGAGGACATGCGGTTTCAAGATGCCTTGAACCGGATCACCAAGCGGCAATTTGTGACGGTGGATCGCCTGTATTCTTCGGAGGATCAATTGGAAGGCGCCCGGGCCTTTGCTGAAAAGCGGGACCCGGTCTGGAAGGGGAAATAACGCGAGGACCAAGCCGAAAGCCGGGGGGGCAGTGCCCCAGACCAAGCTAAAAGCCGGGGGGGCAGCCCCCCGGACCAAGCTAAAAGCCGGGGGACCAGCCCCCCGGACCCCCCGGGATATTTTCAAACAGATGAAAAGCGGAGCATTGGTGTTTAGAAAGGATAGGACATGGCAGTGCATGCGTATCAAAGCCGGGTGATTTGGACCGGGAATAGTGGGCAGGGTACGGCGCATTACAAGGCCTATGCGCGGACATGGGATATCGCGGTGCCGGGTAAACCGGTTGTGTCTTGTTCGAATGACCCGCTTTTGGGCGGCGATCCGGCAAAGATGAACCCGGAAGATTTGCTGCTTTCGGCGTTGTCTGCCTGTCATATGCTTTGGTATCTGCATTATGCCAGCGCAGCGGGTATCGTTGTGGCGGGCTATGAAGACGCGCCGTTGGGTCAGGGGGACGTCGGGGTTGGGGGTGCGGGGCGATTTTTATCGGTGCAATTGCGACCGATGATCCGGTTGCAACAAGGTGCTGACCTAGCGGAGGCCGAAGCGATTCATCAGCGTATTCATGCCGTTTGCTTCATTGCGCGTTCGGTCAATTTTCCCGTAACTTGCGCGCCGGAGTTCCACTTTGAAGATTAGACCAATCCCGACATCATTTGTCGTTAAAGGCAAAGGTTGGGGCCTTGGCCACGCTAAGTTTAGGCGAACATAGTCGCGGGGGACGCGGTGGACGAAATTGACTACATCATTGTTGGTGCGGGTTCCGCGGGCTGTGTCTTGGCAGACCGGCTTAGTGCGTCTGGCAAGCATCGGGTTGTCGTGCTGGAAGCGGGCGGCACGGATCGGCGGTTTTTTGTGCAGATGCCCCTGGGCTATGGCAAGCTGTTTTATGACCGTGCGGTGAATTGGTTGTATCAGACCGAACCGGACCCTGGGCTTGCCGGGCAACGCGATCACTGGCCGCGCGGCAAGATCCTGGGCGGGTCATCCTCGATCAATGCGATGGTGTGGATCCGGGGGCATCAGGCGGATTACGAGGATTGGGGCCGGATTGGCGGCTCTGATTGGGGTTTGGAGGCCACACGCGAAGCTTACCGCGCGCTGGAAGACAATGAGGCGGGCACCGATGAA
>JBLIGH010000250.1:0-5238 GCA_047636855.1 Pseudorhodobacter sp. | reverse complement strand
ATACGGATCGCCACGAAGAAACCTTCTTGCAGCTTGATCAGCACCAGCCCGCAATCTTGATCGCGATCGGCAAGGGCGGCGCAAATCGGATGCGTCAGGAAATTGAAAATCGGGTTCCAGACGGTGAAGCACAGCACCATCCCCACCAAAAATGCAGCAACCGAATAGATCAATCGATTGCGGAGTTCTGCAAGATGCTCGATCAGCGGCGCAGAGCTGTCGTCAATATTTTCGCTGCTCATGCGTCACTCTTTTTCACAGTGGGTTTCTTGGCTGCAGGCTTTTTCGCTGCCGGTTTTGCAGCAGATGCGGGCTTTGCTGCGGCGGCAGGTTTTGCAACAGCTGCGGGCTTAGCAGCAGCTTTCGCAGCCGGCGCCTTCTTTGCCGTTGCGGGCTTTTCAAGGCTTGGCTTGGCTGCAGTAGCAGGCTCCGGAACCGCCGCCGCTTTGGGGCTCGCTGCCAGCAGCTCGCTGCGCTTGGCGGCTTGCGCATCGGCAAGCGCCTGGGTCGCGGGGCCTTTCGCGGCTTCCGCTTTGGGCTTCATCGGGTCCCAGTTTTCAAACTTCGAAGCCGCGTTTTTAACCGCATCCAGACCCATATTCTTGGCCGAGGTTACGTTTTTGAGGTCTTTCGCGACATCTTTGACGCCGGATTCGTCCGCTGCGGTTTCCATCGCACGGCTAAATTCCCGCGCCATACCACGTGCCTTGGCCGTAAAACGGCCCAAGGTGCGGAACATCTCTGGCAGGTCTTTGGGGCCGATCACGATTAACGCCACGATCCCAATCAGCAAAAGCTCGGTCCAGCCGATATCGAACATGGGTTATTCCCTGATTGGCCGGTTCAGGCCTTGTCTTTTTCCACTGGTGTCACGTCGACGGATTCGTCTTCGATCTTCTTATCCAAGTCGGCAGTTTCTTCTTTCACGCCTTTTTTGAAAGCGTTGATGCCTTTGCCGACTTCGCCCATCAGCGACGACACTTTGCCGCGGCCAAACAGAACCAGCACGACGACGGCGATCAAAAGAAGGCCTGGAATTCCGATATTGTTGAGCATGTGCGTATCTCCCTTCAAGCCGTGGCTTGGACTTGCATAACTGTTGGATACGTTTAAGGCGGTGCGCGCCCGGATCAAAGCTCCATTTTCACCTACTGACAGTTTTTTTATCCAAAATGCAGAGATTCTTGCCATGTTGCTGACAGGGTGTTGTCAGTTGCCCTCTGGCAGAAGCGGTTTTGCGAAACCTGTCATTGATGGAGAAGACAATGCAAGACCAAGCAAAACCCGTAGCCGAGATCGTCACATTCCGGCTTTTAGCGGGCGTGGACCAAGCGAGCTTCCTAGAGGCTGCTCGAAAAACAGATGCGCTTTTTGCGCAATCCACCTCTTATCTGTCGCGCTACCTCAGTTGTGATGCGGCGGGCACATGGACGGATCACGTCGAGTGGACCAGCGCGTCAGAGGCGGAAGCGGGGGGCAAATTGATTATGTCCGATCCTGCGGCACAACCGTTTCTGGCGGCGATTGATCCGGCCTCTATCATCATGCGCCACGCCAGCTTGTGCTGGAAATCGGGCAATTGACGGCACCGGGCAGGCGGGTCAATGTGGCCTTATGCGCCGCACTGACCGCCTGTTTGAATTGATCCAAATCCTGCGTGACGGGCGGTTGCACACTGCCCGTGACATGGGCGAGCGGTTGGAGGTTTCGACCCGCACCATCTGGCGCGACATGGCAACGCTAGAGGCCAGCGGCGTTCCGGTCGAGGGCGAGCGCGGTGTGGGCTACATCCTGCGCCAACCGATCACCTTGCCGCCGATGATTCTGACCGTCGAGGAAATGGAAGCGCTGCGCCTCGGGATGCGCCTTGTTGCCGATGGCGCCGATCCCAGCCTGTCGCGCGCCGCCCGCAGCCTCGCCTCGAAGCTCGCGGCTGTGGTTCCCCAAAGTCAGGATAGCGAGGGCGACGAGGATGCGTTGTTTGTATTCTCGGCCGATACGATTACCCGCGCGGCCCGCCACCTGCCGTTGATCCGCGCCGCTGTTCGAGGGCATGAAAGGCTGTCGATCACATATCTGGACGAAAGTGGGCGGCAAACGCACCGCGATATCCGCCCGTTGCAACTGGCGTTTTGGGGCCGGGTCTGGACTTTGGCTGCCTTTTGCGAGGCGCGCGGCGATTTTCGCAGTTTCAGGCTGGACCGCATTCAGGCAATCAGCCCAACGGGCGAAGTCTTTCCCGGTGAAATCGGGCGCGGATTGGTGGATTTTCTGGCCCGCAATGGGCCGGATGATTAGGTTTAATCTGCGGCTGGAAACACAAAGCAGCGATCGCGGCGGATCATCAGCCACAAAACGGTGCCGGGTTTGGGCAAAAACACCCCCGGAACCAGGGCTGTCAGGCGCGAGCCATCAAAAGCCATCGTGAAATCCACCAGGCTTTCATGCCCCAAAAACCGCGCTCGCGCCACGCTGCCACGGGCTGGTGTGCCGTCTTGCGCAGTGGGATTGGGGCCGCGCCCTGCCCGGTCAAAATCGATTTTCAGGTGCTGTGGGCGGATCACGATATCAACAGCCCCCCCATCCGAATGGCCCGGCGTCAGAAAAGCCCCAAAAGGTGTTTGGGTCAGCGCGCCCCGCGAAATACCACGTATCACGTTGATATCACTAAAGAAGGACGCCGCCGCCCTATCCGTTGGCGCGTTGTAGATATTATAGGGCGATCCGCGTTGCACGATGCGGCCATCGCGCATCAAGGCGATTTCATCCGCCATCCGCATCGCCTCTTCCGGCTCGTGCGTCACCAGCAAAACCGCCGCACCTTCTTCTTTCAGCACTTCCAGCGTGGTGTCGCGAATTCCATCGCGCAGCCGATTGTCGAGGCCCGAAAAAGGCTCGTCCATCAACATCACACGCGGGCGCGGCGCCAAAGCCCGGGCCAAAGCGACGCGTTGCTGTTCGCCGCCCGAAAGCTCGTGCGGATGCTTATGGCCAAAGCCCGCCAAATCGATGCGTTCCAACAATTCCCCGACACGCGCCGCTTTGACGGACTTGTCGCCCGACAGGCCAAAGGCCACATTCTGTGCGACCGTCAAATGCGGAAACAGCGCAAAATCCTGAAACATCAAGCCAACACCGCGCGCTTCGGGCGGCACCAGGTGTCTGTCACCAAACATCACCCGGCCATCAATCCGAATTTCGCCACTATCAGGCTGTTCGACCCCGGCAATCATCCGCAAGGTCGTGGATTTGCCGCAGCCCGAGGGGCCCAGCAAACAGGTCACCTGCCCCGCAGCCACGCTCAACCCCAGATCAGCAACCACGGCACGGCTGCCGAAGCGGCGCACAAGATTTGTGACCTCCAACCTTGGCGGGGTAATCAGGGGGGCAATCGGCGGATTTGTGGGCATAGCGGCAGCGCAGGCCTTTACCTTATCAATTCTATCGGAATTGGGTTATCAGGCTAACCCTACCGGAGCAAGCGCAGCGCATCTTGATTTACGCATTCGGAGCTTGATAAAAATCAATGATGCGCTGGCGGGTGCGCCCCAAGATGAAATCAGACCAGATCAGTTTGCGCCCCTTGTTGTCGCGCAAAGTTCCACCCTCTGGCATCGTCAGCAGTGTTTCCGGCTTCACATCAAAGCCACACAGGGTCACCGCCACCAGATTATCGCGCCTTGACCGCACCCAAGGCAGCAACGCCAGAATATAGCTGGAAAGTGTGAGGCGCGACATGAATTCTGTTGGGAATTTGACAGCGAAACTAGAGGGGATCGCCTCGACCACCTCTTGCGCGGACCAAGACATGAAGCGTTCATCGGCGATCATCGGTCTGATACCATAACCTTCATATTTCTTCCATAATTCAAGATATTGAGCGGCGATATTCATGTGATATTTCGGATGAAAAACCACCAAAGACGAATTGCCGCGCGCATATCGCTTGCCCTTGCTCAGCCGCCAGATCAGCCGCCCCACCCGTCCCAAGGGCAAAATGGCGCTTTGCAGCAGCATAAGCGCTTTGGGGTCTGGCAGCAGGTCGGCTGCACGCGCCAAATCACCGCTGACCACCGTATCAAGGTCGATATAAACCGCTGGCAGATCCACCTCTAACATGCCGGCTTCGAACATACTGAGTTTGGTCTGGCATCCTCCCTTTTTAAACACTGGCAAAAGCCAATGGTCGGGAATGCGGCGCAACTGCGCCCGCACATCAAGGCCCGGACGGTCGCGATCCGACAGCAACACAAAGCGTGGCTGGCTGCTGGCATGGCGCGAAATAGCCGCCAACAGCCGATTCACAAGGGCGACATCATATTTGTCGCCCCAAAGGATCATCACACATTGCCAGCTGGGCTGTGCCTCAGATCGTGGCATTAACGGCACCACCATCCAGCAACAGGTTTTGACCCACGATAAAGCCCGCCCGGTTCGAACACAGGAAAGCGCAAGCCGCCCCAAATTCATCAGCAGTGCCGTAGCGGCGTGCCGGAATGGTCGCTTTGCGCTGTTTGCGCGCCTGCTCAAGATCAATCCCTTGGGCTTGAGAGACGCCCGTATCAAGGCTGATGGCCCGGTCGGTGTCGTGGATACCCGGCAACAGATTGTTGATGGTCACGCCATGTTGCGCCACTTGCCGCGCCGTGCCCGCAACATAGCCTGTCAGACCCGTGCGCGCCGCATTGGACAGGCCAAGCTGCGGAATCGGCGCCTTGACCGAGCCAGAAGTGATGTTTACCACCCGTCCCCAGCCCTTAGCGATCATTCCCGGCAGCATCGCTTTCATCAGCATGATCGGCGTCAGCATATTGGCATCCAGCGCACGGATGAAATCATCGCGGTCCCAATCCGACCAAAGACCGGGCGGTGGGCCGCCTGCGTTGGTGACCAGAATATCGACATCACCCGCAGCGGCCAAAACCGCTGCGCGCCCAGCCTCTGACGTGATATCTGCTGCAACTGCGGTAACCGAAACGCCGTAAGTCTGGCGAATATGGGCGGCTGTCGCCTCCAAAGCCTCGACACCGCGCGCATTGATCACCAGATCAACGCCCGCCTCGGCCAAAGCTTCGGCACAGCCACGGCCCAGACCTTTAGACGCGGCACAAACCAGCGCGCGTTTACCTTTTATTCCCAAATCCATGCCATGCTCCCAAGATGTTTATGTGCTAAGTGCTAGCATCAGCACAGCAAAGGGGAAAGGGTCGCTTTGATTCGAAGCGTGCGGCCATTCCC
>JBLIGH010000249.1:0-5260 GCA_047636855.1 Pseudorhodobacter sp. | reverse complement strand
GATGATCAGCGGGTCATTGCCGCCCAGTTCCAGTGCCGTGCGTTTGTAGCCTGCTTTGGCCGCGATGATCTTGCCCACTGTGACGCCACCGGTGAAGGTGATGATGTCGATATTTTCATTCAACACCATCTCGTCGCCGATATCTTTCGGCCAGCCGGTGACGATCTGGAACATTTCAGGCGGCAGACCCGCCTCATACAAAATATCGGCCAGGGCGATGGCCGTCAGCGGTGTCAGCTCGGTCGGTTTGCAGACCACGCAATTATTGGTCGCAATCGCCGGGGCAATTTTATGGCTGACCATGTTCAGCGGGTGATTGAACGGCGTGATGGCAGAAATCGCACGCACCGGTTCGCGCAGGGTGAAAATCTTGCGTTCCTTGCCTTGCGGCGTCAAATCGCAGGAAAAAATCTGCCCGTCATCCAAAATCGCCATTTGGCCCGACAGCATGAAGACATCATAGGCGCGGCCGGTTTCATAAAGCGCATGCTGCCAGCAGATGCCCAGCTCTAACACCAGCCAATAGGCCAGTTCTTCACGGCGCGATTTGATCAGTTCTGCGGCGCGAAACAAGATTTGCTGACGCTCGTAACGGCTGAGTTTCGATTTGTATTTCGCCGCAATCTCGAAGGCGCGGGCGACATGTTCGGGGCGGCCTGCGGGCACGGTACCGACCACCTCGTTCGTGTAAGGGTAGCGCACCTCGATCACGTCATCGGTAAAGACTTTCTCGCCGCCGATGCGCATGGCCTCGTGGCGAATTTCGATTTTGCGGTCCAAGGGATTAAAGCTCATGGTTTGGTCTTTCATATCAAAGGGCCGCCGCTGTGGTTGCGTAAAAGAAGGCGTCGAAATTGCGCAAGATCGGCTGCGAAGGCAGATCAAGCACCCGGTTCACGATGAAAGGCACCTTTTGTTCGGTCAAGCCACCATGCGAACGTAAAGGCTCGTTCAGCGCAGCAAGGTCATGACGATGGGCCGAGGTGCCAAGGGTCATATTCTCGGTCGAGATCATCACGATATCGCCGATCCGGTCGCCCGGCAGTTCGAACCGGGTGATGGCTTCGGCCTTGTCCAACACCTCCAGCATTCCCGGCGTGGCGCGCAATTTGGCGATAACCTCGGCCTCGTTTGCGCCCGCTGGCAGATAGGCTGTGGCAAAAGAGCCAAGCGCGCCGTGATGCACAACATAGGGGTCGGTGATTGGCAAAATTACACGCGCCGCAGCCACGCCCAGCCATTCGTCCAGCAAGTCCTGAACATAGACCACGGCGGGCGATCCATCCGCCAGATGCTTGGGTTTCATGCCATGATCGGCGGTTACCACAATGGCCGCACCCATCGCGTCAAGCCGCGCCAAATAGCGGTCGAACATCGCATAAAAACTTTTGGCTTCAGGCTGTTCTGGCGCGTACTTATGTTGAACGTAATCGGTTGTGGTCAGGTACATGATATCGGGTTTCCAGTCGCGCAGCAGCTTTACCCCGGCGGCAAAGACGAACTCGGAAAGATCGGCGGAATAGACTTCCGGTTGCGCCATGCCCAGCCATTGCGAGGCATGATCCTGACCATGTTCGGCGGCAGTGGAGGTTGCGGATTTCTCGGCTGAAAAGCATTTTGCACGGTCTTCGTCAAAGCGCAATCCAGCGCCCAGCAGCGCGCGCAATTTGTCTTTGGCCGTCACAATCGCGACCCGAGCACCCGCCTCGTAAAACTTGCCAAAAAGCGTTGGCGCGCGCAAGAAACGCACATCATTCATCATCACCTCTTGCCCGGTTTCCGGCTCGTAAAGGTAGTTGCCGCAGATGCCGTGAACCGATGGCGGGCGGCCCGTCGCGATCGACAGGTTGTTGGGATTGGTGAAAGACGGGATCACCGAATGCGCCAGCCGGTCCGTGCCATTGGCGCGCATCCGGGCCAGCGTGGGCATCAGGCCGTCGGCGATGGCGACATCCAGATAGGCAGGCTCGCAGCCGTCCAGACAGATCGCGATGGCAGGCACTTTGGGTGCGGGATAAATACGGCCATTGGCCTCGACAGAGGTGGTCAGGGTCATCAGATTTCCGATCTTCAGGCAGCCAATTTGGCGCGTTCTTTTAGGGCTTCTGCGGGTGGCGCAGCACTGCTCACACCCATCTCGTTCAGTGATTGATTAGCAGCTTCAACGACTTGCTGCATGATGTTCATGTTCAACTGACCAATGCAACCAATGCGGAAACTGGCGACCATCGTCAGCTTTCCAGGGTATATGATAAAACCGCGCGCTTTCATCAGCTCGTAGAACCGAGGGAAGATAAAGGCGGGGTCCGCGGGGCAAAAGAACGTGACAATGATAGGTGAAAGCCAACGATCGGCAAGCAGAGTTTCAAAGCCAAGCCCGCGCATCCCGGTCACCAACGCATCACGATTGGCCCAATAACGCGCGCCGCGCCCTGCGACACCGCCTTCGGCCTCATGCGCACGCAGCGCCTCTAGAAAGGCCGCGACCACATGAGTCGGCGGGGTGAAACGCCACTGGCCGGTTTTCTCCATCACCTCCCATTGCGCATGAGTATCGAGGCTCAGTGAATGACTGTTGCCCTTGGCCGCCACCAATTCCGATTTGCGGGCAATGACAAAGCCGAAACCGGGCACGCCTTCGATGCATTTGTTGGCCGAAGAGACGAAAGCCTCGTAGCGGATTTCGGCGGGGCAAAGGGGGATCGCGCCAAAGGCCGACATGCTGTCGATCAACAATTTGCGGCCCGCACCATAGGTCGCCTCGGAAATTTCAGCCAACGGGTTGAGGATACCAGAAGAGGTCTCGCAATGGATCGCCATCACATGGGTAATTGCGGGGTCATCGGTAAGAATTTGGGCAATTTCAGCGCCGCGCGGCGGTAAATAATCGCCTTTATCCAGCAAGGTGTAGGCGCGACCAAGATACTGCAGCGTTTGCGCTGCGCGCAGCCCGTAAGCGCCGTTGGCCAGCACCAAAACCTTGCCATCCCGAGGGACAAAACTGCCCAGCATCGCCTCGACCGCGAAAGAGCCAGAGCCTTGCATCGGCACGCAATCAAAATCCTCGCCCCCCGGCCCCAGCAGTGCCAAAAGCTTGGTGCGCAGCGTGCGGGTCATGGCGCGAAAATCATCGTCCCAGCTGCCCCAATCGCGCAGCATCGCCTGTTTGACCGCATAAGACGTGGTTAGCGGCCCCGGCGTCAGCAGGTAGGGCTCGCCCAGTTCAGGGGGGCGAATGGCATTTGGCGGTGTGGTCACGCGAGCCTCCTTCACAGGGTCTTTGTGCCGTGGTTTTGGGGCATGACAACCCATATGTAAAATTGCTAAAACATATGCATTGATAAACCATGCCTATGAACTATTGGAAAGGGTTTCAGATGCGCTACAGCCAACTTCGCGCGTTTCACGCAGTGGCCACACGGGGCGGTTTTTCGCGCGCCGCAGAGGCGTTGCATCTAACGCAGCCCGCCATTTCAGAGCAGGTGCGAAAGCTAGAGCAAGACCATGATATTTTGCTGTTCCGGCGCGAGAAAAAGCGAGTGTATTTGACCCAAAGCGGCGAGGCTTTGTTGCTGCGCACAAGGCCATTCTTTGAAATTGAGCAGCAAATTGAAGAGTTTCTGTCGGAAAGCCGTGCCGCACCGGATGGGGTTTTGCGCATCATCGCTGATAGCGCACATCACGTAACGGGCGCTTTGGAGGCGTTCCGCGCCCGGTTTCCGCAGGTTTTTGTGACATTGCGAACCGGCAACACCGAAGAGGTGCTTAGTGCATTGCGCAATTATGAGGCCGAGATTGGCGTGGTCGGCTCGTTGGATCAAACCACCGATATGGAATGCCACGACCTTGGGCAATCGCCGATTATTGCTTTTGCGGCTCATCCGGTGGCCGCAGCGTTGCCGGACTGTCTGGAGGTAAGTGATCTGGCGCGCTTGCCGTTGATTTTCCGCGAACAAGGATCAAAAACCCGGCAAAAACTGCTTGATGCCGCCGCGCGGCAGGGTGTGGTGCTGCGCCCTGTGGTGGAGGTTGATGGCCGCGAGGCAATGCGCGAGGTTGTCGCCTCGGGTGCGGGTGTGGGGTTTGTTTCGGACAGCGAGTTTGGCCATGATAACCGGCTCAAACGGTTGCCAATCCGCGACCCGGAATTGACGATGAACGAGACTGCAATTTGCCTGCGCCAGCGCAGCGATGTGCGGATCATCCGTTTGTTTATGCAGCTGATCCGCCGCAACGATGCAGGCTAATGACCCAGCAGAACCACGCCGCCCAGAACGAAGATCGCGATAAACACGGTTTCCGCCAAGATCAGGGCAACCGCTTGCCCGCCAACATCCAAAATCCGCTTTAGCGAGGTTTTCATGCCAACCGCCGCGATAGAGATCAGCAGCGCCCAACGCGACATGCTCGACATGAAATCGACCACGGCTGTGGGGATCAGACCAAATGAGTTCAGCGCGGCGAAGATCAAAAACCCGACAACGAAAAACGGCAGCACCGGTGGGCGCTTGCCGCCGCTCTCGTCGCTTTGCGCATGGCGGCGCACGAGAACCGAGATCACCAGCACGACCGGGGCCAGCATCGCGACACGGATCAGCTTGACCAAAGTCGCAACCTCGCCCGCCTCATCCGAGATCGAAAAACCAGCGCCGACAACCTGCGCCACATCATGAATGGTCCCCCCCAGGAAGACACCGGATATTTCGTCATTAAATTCAACGAATTGCGTCAGGATCGGATAGGTAATCATCGCGACTGTCGAAAGCACTGTGACGGCCAGAACCGTGAAAATCAGATTGCGTTCGGAATGTTCATTGCGCGGTAAAACGGCTGAAATCGCCATGGCGGCCGAGGCGCCGCAAATCGCCACCGAACCACCGGTCAGCAGGCCAAAACGCCAGCCGCGCCCCAGAAAACGCGCGCCAAGCAGGCCAAAGAAGATCGTTACGATAACACCCGCGATGACCATGGCGATGAGTTTCGGGCCAAGCCCCACCATCAGCTCGATACTGATCCGCGCGCCCAGCAATGCGACGCCAATGCGCAAAACGCTGCGCGACGTGAATTCGATCCCCGGCTTACAAGGGCCTTCTTCGGCCAGAAAGTGAAAAGCGATGCCCAGCAAAAGCGCCATCAACATCGCTGGGGCACCGTAATGCTCTGACAAAAACTGCGCTGTGACGGCAACAATAACGGATACAAAAAAGCCCCGGGCATTGTCGCGAAATTGGTGATGAACCGCCGAGAGGCGTTCCCTAAA
>JBLIGH010000248.1:0-5264 GCA_047636855.1 Pseudorhodobacter sp. | reverse complement strand
GGGCTTGTTGATCACATTGATCGTCCAGCCTTTGGCTATTGCCATTTCCTCGGCCAGTTTGCGCATGACCACGTCGGTCCCGCCGCCCGCAGCATACATGACCACAAGGGTTACGGGCCGCGCCGGATATGTCTGCGCCAGCGCCCTGCCAGGCATCGTAATTTGCAAAGCGGCCATCCCAAAGGTTGCGGCCGTACCAGCAAGAAATCCACGCCGGTTCGCACCGGGTTTTTCGGATTTTGTCATGTTGTCCTCCCTTTTGCATTTTCCCAAAGGCTCGACCCTCGCAACCTCCATATTGAAGACCAGCCCTTCTTTCTTTCGTTAGACGCGCGCCTCCTTGGCACCAAGATAGTTATTTTTCTCCATAAATTCAGTTACCTGAGGCTCGATCTCCGTCTCCATCAGCGCATTCCAACGGTTGTTGAAACCAAAAAGCGCAATGACGGCACCGATCTCAACGATCTGTTCTTGCGAGAAATGACGGCGCAGTTCGGCCATATCCTCGGGTGTGGCATAAGAGGGGCATTGCCCACCGGTCAAAGCGATGCGCAGGGCCGCCCTTTCCGCGTCTGAAAAGATCTTTGACGTCTCAAACGACCAAATCGCATCCAGCTTGTCCTGCGGCACGCCATTGTCGGCCCCGTTTTTGAACGTATGGGCCGAGCAATAAGAACAGCCGTTCGACAGGCTGGTGACATGCGCCACCATCCAGCGCAGCGCCGGGTCGACCGTTCCGTTTGGATTGCGCACAACGGCGCGGATCAGGCCCAGCACCGCCTGCGCGATTTCCGGGCGATGCGACAATGTCAGCATAGAGTTGGCTGTAAAGCCCGTAGCCGAGGCCAACCAATTGATATCATCCGCAGCCCCCTGCGTCTCATCCAGCGCTAATGGCGCGATATGTGGCATGTGTTCCTCCCAGAACCTGAACGGCGCGCTATTGGTTCACCAATATTTTCGCTCTCATCGCTCACAAACCATTTTATACAATCGCGGATCAATTGATATAAAAAACAAGCTTTTTATCAAATTTAATCGATATTTTTCCGCTTTTAGCCTAACAATTGGTTGACCATTTGAAATGCAGGCTGGGAAATCTACTGATACCCAAAGTGCGCGCGGCAGGTCTTGCAAGAGCGGCGAATCTCTTCGGAAAGGTCTTCTGCAAAAAGCTGTGCCGCGGCCGGTGTTGCCTTGGCCGCCGGCTCAACCAATAGGTAGTCCACCGTCAGTTTTGGTCGTTCAATCGGGTAGAGGTGGATGGCGGGATTGCTCAGATCAGGCAGGCAAAGACAGCCGGGCAAAATCGAACTCCACTCGCCACGACGGACGATATCGAGGGTGGTCATCATCGAGTCCATCTCGAAGATGCTATGCACTGCCCCAGACGCGGTTTTCAGCGCAAGATCAATCTTGGCGCGGCGGGCATTGCTGGGACCGGGCAAAACCAACCGAAGCGGCGGCACGGTCGCCAGATCGGCCACTTTGCCAACACCGTCCAGCGGCCTGCCGCAAGCGATCAATTCCAGATCCGTATCCAGATAGGTCGAGCGTAACCCGCCGGGCAGCATGCCACCCGGTACAATGGCAAAATCCAGATCCCCTGCCAGAACCATTTTTATCAGCAACGGGCTGTAGCCCTCGGTCACTTTTACATCCACCTGGGGGTTGGTTGCAGAAAACGCGGTCAACACCGGGGCCAAAATGGCACGCGCAAATGTTGGCATGATCCCGACGCGAACCTCACCGGTCAGCTGGTCCGACAAGGCGATGACATCCTCTTCCAGACGCCCGACCTCACGCAAGATGCGCATTGCCCGGCGGTAAATCTGATCCCCTGCCTTTGTCGGCATCACACCTGAAGCGATGCGGTCAAACAGCACCAGTCCCAGCTGATCCTCGAGGTCGCGCACCTGCACGCTGACCCCGGACTGCGTGGCATTCAATTTGCGCGCCGCAGCTGAAATAGAACTCTCGTCATAGACCGCAACAAAGAACCGCAGGTTTTGCAGCTTGATCCCGTTCATGGGCGAAGGCCCCCTTGCACTGCATCTTGCGCAATCCCACGATCGGCCACCCAAAGCGCGCCCCACACAAGGGCTGGCAGGACACAAAAGGTCAGCATCGTCGACATCACAACGGCACCCGCAACTTGCGCGGGGGTCTGATCAAACCGCTCTGCGAAAACATAGGTCACAATCGCCGAAGGCATGGTTGCCATCAAAAAGACAACGCCCGCCGCGATACCCGTCAGGCCAAGCCCAAAGCAAACCGCGCTCCCAGCTATGATCCCGATTAAAAGGCGACCGCCTGCAACGGCAAAGGCTGGTTTCAGATCCGCGACTTTCAGTGTCGCCAACGACGTGCCCAGCAAAATCAGCATTGCGGGGATCATCATACCGCCAAGCATCTGGGTTGTGGTCAAGATAAGCTGCGGAACGGACAGATCCAAAACCGAGATCAGCAAAACCAAAGCCACGGAATACAGCAAAGGTTGCCGCGCCATATCCGTAATCCGAAATGACCCGGCAGAGATTGAAAGCCCGACAGAATACTGGAAAAGTGCCACAACGAAGAAAAAGGAAACCCCCAGCCGCATCCCTTCGGGCCCAAAGGCCAGCACCACCAGTGGCAACCCCATATTGCCAGAATTCGGCAGCATAAGGCTTGGCAAAAAGCTGCGCTGCGAAGCGCCCAAGACCCTTAATGCAATCCCCCCCAGAACCCCTGCGATGGTAATGCACAACAACGCCGCCCCGGCCATCTTTCCGATGGTGTGTAAATCGATATGAAACGATGTCAGCGTGTGAAAAACCAGCGATGGCGTCGCGACAAGCATCACAAGACTGCTAAGGGTGCGCGATTGCAAACCAACCGAAGTCCGCCCCAAAATGTACCCGATCAAAGTGATCAGCGCGATCGGGCCGACAATATTGACCATCTGTATCAGCACGATCTGCGCCCTTGTTCCAGCACACGGTTGCGGGGGCAAACGGCACTCATTTAAGCAACATCCGGCGGTGCGAGGCCTTGCATCAGGTCCGTTACGCGCGCGGCATTAGTGGCAATCATGATGCGGGGCCGCGCTGACATTGCAAGCTTTCTCTTCGTTCCTGCAACCAGACCAGACCTCAGGACGCGTTCAAGACTGTTGGATCTGCTCGCCGTTCAGCGTCCAGTGTTCAACCACTTTGGTGCCCGACTGTCGCAACATCATCGCAACCGCGCAGTGATGCTGTAATTTCTCGACAACCTGCAACGCGCCTTCGCGCGGGCCTTCGTAATCGGCAGTGATAAACAGCGTCACTTCTGGGAACGGCACGTCGATCGGGTGGATCAAACGGGTGCCATGGCTGTCCATGGTCACTTTGATATCGATATCCATCGTGGTGAATTCGATGCCATTCGCCCGCGCCAGCTTGTTGGAAATCACGTGGGTGCAGCCTAAAAGCCCCATGAAAACATACTCTACCGGCATCGGACCTTCATCGGTGCCGCCCCTTTGGATCGGCTCGTCGATGATCGCAGTCTTGCCGCGCGCATGGGCCAGCGATTGCGTTGCGGTCTTATGACCGCCGGTGATGTTAAACGTCCAGATCGGCTTTTCTTTGATCGTCGCCATTGTGTCTGTCCCCGATTATTTTGAAAATCTACAGCCCCAGAAACGCCGTCTGCGCGGTCCCAAACGCAACGCCTATCATGGGATGAAACCTATAGTGGGCTTGCCCTGGCCCGCTTTGCCCATGACCACGGGTGTAATTGCGCAAAATGGTCGCTGACAGCGCATCCGCCCGCGAGCGGGGCAAGATCAGCCGGGGCGCAGTAACGAACCCCTCCGCCTGACGGGCAATCGAGGTGCCACGGATGCCTGCGACAACACTCATCCCCCGGCTCCGATCGCGGCGTTGAGCTTGGGCATCACCTGCTCTGCCATCAAGATCATCGAACGGCGTCCCAGATCGTAATCCGTCCAGTCATGACCCGCATAGACCAATTGCCCAAACGGGCCCGTCACCTCGCGAAATGCCAAAACCTGATCGGCCACGCTGGACGGATCGCCATAGATCACCAACCGGTCCAGCACATATTCCAAGGTGACCTCGGCGTCCGGCATGTTTTGATCTTCCTTGAACAGGTTCAACCGCCCACCGCTGGCCAGTTTCTTCAGCAGGTTATTGTAGTACAGCACATAGGGGCTGCCGGGGTCGCGGGCATAGCGCCGCGCCGTGTCTTGATCCTTGGCCACGCAGATATTCTTGGCCACTCGCCAATTGTTGAAATCGGCAACCCGCCCGCCCTGCGCGCAGCCCTTTGCATAGTTCGGCCAATGGGTCGCAACCCATTTGGGCAGCAAAAAGTTGGCCGAGATCGGCTCCCACCCCCGCGCGGCCATCTCCGTCACACCTTTGGAGAAGGGGGCCACAACCGTTCCCACGATGGGTGGATGCGGAAGCTGAAACGGGCGTATGACCGCGCCTTGCCCGATTTCGGGTATCATCGTGCGCCCGGTAAAGACTTTGTAAAACTCGCCGTCCAGATCATAGGGCGGCTCGCCTTCCCAGATTTTCAGAACCATGTCGATACATTCAATAAACATAGCATTGCGGTTTTTGTCGAGATTGCCGAACACCTCGGCATCCGACATCAAACCACCGGGCGAGATGCCAAAGTGGAATCGACCTTCAAGCATATGGTCCAGCATCGCAACCTCTGCCGCCACCCGCGCGGGGTGCGAGTTTGGCAAATTGACGGTGCCGGTGCCCAGAATGATATTCTTGGTTTCATAGGCAATGCTCGCCAGAAAGGCCACGGACGAGGTGACAATCTCAGCTCGGTCCGTGGTGTGTTCGCCGCAATAGGCCTCGGCAAAGCCAAGCTTGTCGGCAAGGATAAAGGCCTCGCGGTCTTCCCTCAGGCTTTGCGCATAGGGTTTGCTCAACGGATGAATTGGCATCGTGAAGAAAGACAGTTTCAAGGAATTGCTCCTATCCAGATCCAGATTACCCCCAGTAATGACCCATCCTCAAATCTTAGGGATAATGATGATTATTTGTACCTTCTATCGCTTTTGACGATGCCTCGCCCCCATTGCGATATCGGATTTGATGATAGGAGGCATGAAAACACATAAGTTGCGATAACGTCGCCCCGTGTCATAAAGAAATGACGCCATGAAGCAGGAGGCAAGGTAATGATGAATGCGCAGACCCGCCACTCAAATAATCCTTCACGCTATTTCAATGGCTTACATGATGCCTTGC
>JBLIGH010000247.1:0-5299 GCA_047636855.1 Pseudorhodobacter sp. | reverse complement strand
GCCATGGAAGAGGCAATCAACCCCAGCCCGATCAAAGCAACCCGTGGATAGATCACTGTCATCAACGCATGCCTTTGAACTGTGCCACCGCATGCGCAACCCTGCGGCACGCACTTTCGTCGCCCACGGTAATGCGCAGACATTGTGGTAATTTATAGCTGGCAACCTGCCGCACGATCAGCCCTTGCTCGCGCAAAAACAGATCGCAGGCCTCGGCCTCGGCCGGATCGGCAAAGCGGGCGAGCACGAAATTGGCCAGCGAAATATCGGACGGCACGCCAAGCTCGCCCAGCGCCTCGGCCAGCCAAGTCCGCATTTTAGCGTTATCGGCCCGGCAACGCTTGATGAAATCTTGATCGCGCATCGCCGCTTCTGCGGCCTCAAGCTGCGCACTGGACAGGTTGAACGGCCCCCGAATACGGTTCAGCACATCGATGATCGCCTTCGGGCCATAGCCCCAACCAATCCGCAAACCGCCAAGCCCATAGATTTTGGAAAAACTGCGGGTCATGACAACATTTTCCCGCGCCTCAATCAGCGCAAGACCACCATCATAGCCATCGACATATTCGGCATAGGCCCCATCCAGAACCAAAATGGCACGCGGCGGCAAACCTTCCGCCAATTGCGCAATCTCTGACGCCGAGATCATCGTGCCGGTTGGGTTATTCGGATTTGCAATAAAGACCAGCCGTGTGCGGTCGGTGCAAGCGGCTAGCAAAGCCGATACATCGGTGGTCCGCTCGCGTTCGGGCACCTCCACCGGGGTCGCCCCTGCCGCCATTGCAGAAATCTTATACATCAAAAAGCCATGCTCGGTGAAAAGCACCTCATCCCCCGGTCCGGCATAGCATTGGCACAGAAAATGGATGATCTCATCACTGCCTGCACCGCAAATCACGCGATCTGCGTCCAACCCATGAACCTCGGCAATCGCTTCGCGCAGCGACCGGTGATCGGTATTGGGGTAGCGGTTCAGCTGATGAACCGCGCGCGAAAACGCCTCTTTGGCTTTGTCAGACGGGCCGAACGGGTTTTCATTTGACGAAAGTTTGATCGCATTTGCCAAACCGGCGACATGCGCTGCACCGCCAACATATAAGGCGATGTCCATGATACCGGGCTGTGGCTGAATTTCAGACGTCATATTAAGCTCCCCCAAGGCGCAGCGCCTTGTTAGCGCCAAGTTGCGGCACTGGCCAGTGCCGACCTTGCGACGCGCACCCGTCTTATAACGCTGTGTTGCAGCAATACGCGTTGTCTGTGGCAAAAACGCAAAACGCCGCCCAATTAAAGGGCGGCGTCTGAAAATCCAGCCTTTGGGCCAGATTAGTTTTTCGCGTAATATTCGACGACGAGGTTCGGTTCCATCACAACCGGATACGGCACATCACCCAAAGAGGGGGTGCGCACGAAAACCGCGGTCATTTTAGAGTGATCAACTTCGATATAGTCAGGCACGTCACGCTCGGCCAAAGCCACGGCTTCCAGCACGATGGCCAGCTGCTTGGAGCGATCGCGAACAGCGATGACGTCGCCTTCTTTGACACGGTAAGACGCGATGTTGACGCGCGCACCGTTCACGGTGATGTGGCCGTGGTTCACGAATTGGCGTGCAGCAAACACTGTCGGTACAAATTTGGCGCGGTAGATGACGGCGTCCAAACGACGCTCCAACAGACCCACCAGCATTTCGCCCGTGTCGCCTTTAACACGCTCCGCTTCGGTAAAGATCTTGCGGAACTGCTTTTCGGTCAGGTCGCCATAGTAACCTTTCAGCTTTTGCTTCGCGCGCAGCTGAGTACCGAAGTCAGACAGTTTGTTCTTACGGCGTTGGCCATGCTGACCGGGGCCGTATTCACGCTTGTTGACTGGGGATTTAGGACGGCCCCAGATATTTTCGCCCATGCGGCGGTCAAGTTTATGTTTGGCAGACGTGCGTTTTGTCACGGCTGATCTCCTTCTTTAAGTACGAAGGGCGTTGTCCTCCTCCCCTTCTTTTTCAAAAAGGGGCGACAGGTTTCCTGTTGCCAGGTCCACCAACACCAATGAAAAGCCCCGGAATAACTTCCGGGACCAAGAAGCGGCTTATATAGGCCGGATGCGCAGAGTCAACACACAGCAAGCAGCTTAAGCCGCAAGATCATGGCGCAAGATCGCCGCCTCGGAACCCGATAGGTTGCGGCGGGCATAATCGCCGTAAACATGCGGGTTTTCCGCCAACCCGGGCAATAGCGACAACAGCCCCGCGCGCTGCTCGGGTGCGACCGTATCCAAGGCGGTGTTCGACGGATGGAAGCTTTCGGTTTCCAACCCATTGGCCCAAATCACCTGATGCCGCTCTAGCAAGATGTGAATATAGGTCACTTCGCGCAGCGTCAGATCAATGGCGATGGAGCTGCCGTTCAACAAATCCTCTGCCGCGACCAACACCTCGTCTGTGTTAAACAACGCCCGCGCAGCTGGGCCATTCACCAACATCCGGTGCTGCGGCGAAACCAACAAATCATCCTCGGGTCGCCCAATCCCCATCGCCCCTGCCCGAAAACGGATTGGGCGCAAATGCGGCATTGCATGCAAGCGCGCGCCTGTCATGCGGCGATGGCCAGACCATAACACCTCTTGCATGCCGTTGTCTTTCGTCTGGATCCAATCGCCGGGGCGCAGATCTTCAATGCGTCTTGGCCCATCCTCAGTGCGGATCACCGTGCCAGGTGTGAAGCAAATCACACCACCCGCAGTTCGCGCACCAGCAGCGTGACCCGACCGGTCAATCGACAAGCGCACCACCCACAGATCTACATCTTTTGGCGGCACATCATTGACAAACATCAACAAACGCGCGCCGGTATCGCGCACCTCGATCAAGGTTACCGAATAGCTTTGATGCCCATCCGTAACGATAAACCCTTGTTCCTGTGTCTCAAAATCATCAACGTCTTCTACCGCTTCCTCGCGTCCGGCGCAAATCGCTGTGCCTATTAGACGCCGCACCATGCGCGCCGCCCGTTTGCGTAAGTCCGCCGCCCCCTCGGCCCCTTCGAGAAGCAGAAGTCCCTGCGCGCCGTCAACGCGCACCGTCTCACCCGTCCAGCGCCAAGAAGCGCCGACAGCAAGTACGTCAATAGGGGCAGCCCGAAGGCCATCTGTTTCTGTCTGTGACCAAGAAATAACGAACGTGCCTCGAAAGCTCGTTCTCATTGCCTGTATGCCTGCTCGTTTTTTTTACTTTTATAAACCGAGGTTAACAGGCGAGATTCCGCTTGGCTATGGCTTCACTGCCACATTTTGAGAGAATCGTTCCTAAAAGCGCAGATGCAGGCGCAAAGATCCAAGGGTTTGGCCGCTTGACTGGGTTTTAAACTCACGGCTCAGATGCGTGATGCCATAAAAAACCTCGGATTTTTCACCGCGCCAATGCACGCCTGCCCGCAGACGGTTGCGCGTGTCGCTGGCCTCGACCGTACCGCCCTCGGGCAGATAGGCGCTGCTGAACACCCGCGCGACATCGCCGCCGATGCTAAAGCTGAAGCCGGGCGCATCTTCGCCTTTCACGCTAATGTAGCGCTGCCCAGTGACCTGATCACGCAGCATCAGGCTGCCTTGGCCGAAATCGCCAAACACCAGATCGCCGCCGACACGCACATAGCTTTCCACGCCCGCTTGGCCTTCGACAAAGGGGCGAAGGCGGCTGTTTTCGCCAAAGGCATAGCTTCTGCCCATCTCGCCCGAAACGGTCGGGTGAATTTCATTGCCGATTTGTGCGTCCAGACCGCCCGGGGCCTGTAACCCAAAGAGGCTGTGAAGGTTGGTTTGCAACTCTCCGACGCCCGTTTGCGCGCCTGTTACGACCAAATCAGCGCCAACACGCGCCTCGGTTCCGCTGCCCAAGGTAAGGTAATTGTGCACGCCAAGCGACAGCGCGCCAACATAGCGGCGGTCATCGGGATCGGGATTGGTCAAGTTTGCGGGGGCGATAATTTCCATCCGCGCGCGAAATTCCAGCAATTCGCCGAAACGCGCCGGGGCTTGGCCCTGCCAAGCCTGCCCTCGGATCAAACTGACCGCATATGACCCGGTGCGCCAGCGATCCCTGCCATCGCCCAAGGCGTCATTGGTGAAAGAACGGCCAAAGCCAAGCGTGGCACGGTCCTGCGCGGAAGCAATCGACGGCAGGGTGATCAAAGCGACAAATGCCGCAAGCAGAGCATTACGCATTATAAATTCCAACTTTCTGCCCCCCGGCCTGTTTGGGATAGAGTGAAACGTCTGGAAAAGGCCAGCGATGATTGGTCCACGACACATAGCAAAGGCACGCCTGTGATTCAGATGTCGCAGTATCAGCCCTCGCTGGCTAGAACTTTAAGCGCAATTTGCCGCGCTATGCGGCGCTCACAGCTTAACCGGAAGCCCGGTTTGCAGCGATTGCGCCGCCGCATCGGCCATCAACTGCGCTAGCAGCCCATCCTTCAACGAAGGCGAAGGGGCGGTGCCGCCGTTCACAGCATCAACGAAATGCAACATCTCGGCCCGGTAAGCCGCCTCGTAGCGTTCCAAAAAGAAATTCTGCGCTGGGGCTTTGCGAAAGCCCTCGCTTGTTGCGACTTCGACCGTATTTTCCAACATATTCTCGGCCCGCAACATTCCTTTGGCGCCGTGCACCTCGATTCGCTGATCATAGCCATAAGTCGCGCGCCGCGAGTTAGAGATTTGGCAAATTTTGCCACTGGCCGTTGTCAGCGTGACCGCAGCAGTGTCAACATCGCCCGCCGCACCAATCGCTGGGTCCACAAGGGCCGAACCGACCGCAAAGACCAGCACGGGATCTTCCCCCAACAAAAACCGCGCCATGTCGAAATCATGGATCATCATATCGCGGAAAATCCCGCCAGAGCTTTTGATATAGCTGACCGGTGGCGGGGCCGGATCGCGCGACAAGATCGTCACAATCTCGACCGCGCCGACCTCGCCCGCCCGCAAGCGTGCCTGAATATTGGCAAAGTTCGGGTCAAAGCGCCGGTTAAACGCCGTCAAGAATGGCACGCCTGCCGCCTCGACCACCTTGATGCAATCGCGGATGCGGTCCGCCGACATATCCACCGGCTTTTCGCAGAAAATCGCCTTGCCAGCTTTGGCAGCCGCATGGATCAGCTCGTAATGCGTATCGGTGGGCGTGCCGATAACCACGGCATCAATATCCGCGCTGGCGATGATTGCTTCGGTGCTGCGAACCTGCGCGCCCGCCGCATCTGCCAATGCCTGCGCCGAAGCCTCGAACGCATCCGACACCGCAATAACC
>JBLIGH010000246.1:0-5300 GCA_047636855.1 Pseudorhodobacter sp. | reverse complement strand
CGACACGCGTCGAGGTGACAACCACCACCCAAGAAAATCCCATCCAAAGCGCGAAATCCAATGTCAGGCAGGCAAATTGCAATGGCCGGGGCATATTGGCGCGAAACTCGATAAAGCCAAGATGCGTGCGCAGCTTCACATTATAGGCGCAGCCAAACCAAGTCATGATCAGGAACAAGAACGGGGGCAGGGTAGTGGACCAGGGGGCTTGTTGGCTCAAAATAAAGCGCCGGAACACTTCGACAAAGATGATGGCCCCGATCAACAGATAGGTCGACACCATGACCGTGCTTTCGAAATTGCGTTCGAACCAAGGAATATGATGATAAAGCTGAAGCAAGAATATTGCGCCCAGAACGGTGACCACAGCCCCCAAAACCCAAGCGCCATTTCCGCCCAAAGCCTCTTTGATCATATAGGCGTCATCCTCGATGACGGCCCTGAAAATCGCCGAGATTTCGGCAAAGATTGCTGACATGACCAGTCTCCTCCCAAAGACGTACACCGATGAGGTTTCTCACGGGTCATAATGTGCCGGTTATGACCGCGCGCAAAAGCCCGCGCGCGACCACAATTTTGGGACGCTTAAGCTTTCCACCAACGGCGAGGCTCGACGTTTTCGGGCAGCATATTGGCCTCAACTTCGCGGGCAACGCGGTGGATCTCGGAATAGGTGTCGATGCCACCAGCCCATTTGTTGATGCGCTCACGCCATTCAGCCCATGGTTCTGGGTTGAACTCTGGCGAGCACATTTGCTCGGCCACTTTGATCTGCTCATCCGATAGAAACGCGTTGCGCACACCGTTTTGCGCAAAGATCGTCCCGGGAAGCTGTGGATCCGAGAAGCCAACAGTCTTGACCAAAGCCGCTTCATTGGCGGCCTGAACATGAACCTGAGCCAGATAAGATGACTCCATCACGGCGTCTTGCAGATCACCGCTCAGGCCATCAAAGACCTTTGCCGACATCGACGTATGTTCGGTGCCGCAGAAGAACTTCAGGTCAACCGATTGCGCAACGACGGGCGACATATTGGCGTAAGCCACGGCAGAGGCCCAAGTTTCCGCACCGTCCAACAGGCCGGTTTTTAGGCCGTCCAAGGTTTCTTCCCATGCCACCGGAACCGGGTTCAAGTTCAAAAGCTGCATCGCGATACGGCCCAATTGCGTGCCCGTGACGCGGTTCTTGGTGCCAAACAGCTCTTCAACCTTGGTGACGGTCGGTTTGTCCTTGAAGCTTTGCCCCATCTGCAGGCCACGCAATTCGCAATGGCTGAACAGGAATTTCAGGCCATGACGTTTTTCCAACGGGTCCCGCAAGATGCGCTGGCTTTCGGGGCTGTAAAGGAAATGGTACTGCGATGCCCTGCCCGGGAACATATAGGCATAGTCCAGCACGTTCAGATAGGGCGCGCCGCCAGCCGAATTTTGCGTCGATGCTGCGTAAATATCGATAACGCCAAGCTGGGTTTTTTCAACGCAAGACAGCTGACCACAGATCTGGTTGTCCCCGATAAACTCGATCCGGATCTCCCCATCCGTCCGCGATTCGAGGTCACGCGCAAACTCCAAAGCACCTGCGCGCTCGATCAGCAGGTTGCGTGCGTTAAAGCCCGAAGCGCCGAATTTTAAAGTATGCTTGGCCTCTTTGGCAAAGCGTTTTTCATAAGTCGATTCAGCGGCTTTTGCCAAACCGGGCAGGCCGACAGATCCACCAAAAGCGCCAGCAGCCAGCAGCGTTGACGACATTCCATATTGTCCGGCGAGCTTAAAAAGATCGCGGCGCGAGATGCCTCCAAGCTTGTTCGATATTTTCATTTGGGTTCCTCCCCTTGCAAAAATGAGACTTGCAGTATCGTTTTTAATGGACTATTGCTCATCGCGCAAGTTAAAGTTACAAATCTGATTACCGAGCGGCGGATAAAGGAGGGCGTGATGCGGCCCGAAGAAGCGGATTATATCGTTGTGGGTGCGGGGTCTGCGGGATGTGTCCTGGCCAATCGCCTGAGCGCCGATCCTTCCGTCAAGGTCGTTTTGCTTGAAGCGGGTGGTCGCGATTGGAACCCGTGGATTCACGTGCCGGTTGGATATTTCAAGACCCTCCACAACCCGAATACGGATTGGAGCTATAAGGCGCAGCCCGATCCGGGCCTGAACAACCGCGCGATTGATTGGCCGCGCGGCAAAACCTTGGGCGGTTCCAGCTCGATCAACGGTTTACTGTATGTGCGGGGGCAGAAAGAAGATTACGATCATTGGGCGCAGCTTGGAAACAAGGGCTGGGGCTATGACGACGTTTTGCCGCTGTTTAAACGCTCGGAAACCCATGAGCATGGCGAAAGCGCGTTTCATGGTGCAGGGGGCGGGCTGGCGGTGTCGACCATGCGGGCCAAAAGCGAGATTTCCGAAGCATTCATTGCGGCCGCTGTAGAGATGGGCGTGCCGCGCAATGATGATTTCAACGGCGCAACGCAAGAAGGCGCCGGTTATTTTCAGCAAACCGCGCGCAAGGGGTTTCGCTGCTCTGCCGCCAAGGCTTTTCTGAACCCGATCCGGCATGAGCGCGAAAATCTGCAAATCATCACCCATGCCCATATCACGCACCTCAGCTTTGCGAATGATGATGCAAAGTCCGTTGACGGTGTGCATTACAGCCGTAAAGGTGTGGCGCGATCCGTCAGATTGCGCGCAGGCGGCGAGGTCATTTTATCGGCAGGCGCCGTAGGCTCGCCGCAGATTTTGGAGCTTTCGGGCATTGGCCGCGGCGATGTGCTGCAACAGGCTGGCGTGGCGCTGCGCCACGAATTGCCCGGTGTCGGCGAGTGCTTGCAAGACCATTTGCAAATCCGGCTTGTGTACGAAGTCAACGTGCCGACGCTGAACGACACCATCAACAGCTTTTACCGTCGCATGGGCATCGGCCTGCAATATGTGCTGTTTCGGACCGGCCCGATGAGCCTTGGTGCCAGTCAGGTCTGTCTCTTTGCCAAATCGATGCAGGGTCTGGAAACCCCCGATATTCAGTTCCATTTCCAGCCGCTTAGCGCCGACAAGCCGGGGATAGAGATGCATCCGTTTTCGGGCATCACATCGTCGGTCTGCCAATTGCGCCCGGAAAGCCGGGGCCATATTCATATCGCAAGCCCCGATGCGATGGTCTATCCCAAGATTGTCCCGAATTACCTATCCGCAACGGCTGACCAGCTTTGTGCCATTCGCGCCGTGAAATTCGCACGCGCGATGACCAAAACCGCAGCCCTGTCGCCGTTCGTTGTGCGCGAGCATGTGCCGCAAGGCCCGATGGTAACCGACGAGGATCATCTGAACGCGGCGCGCAACATCGCGCAAACCATTTACCACCCGACCAGCACATGCCGCATGGGCCAAGACAGCCTTGCCGTTGTCGATGACCGGTTGCGGGTGCATGGCATCCAAAACCTGCGCATCGCTGATGCCTCGATCATGCCCTCTATTCCTTCGGGCAATACCAATGCACCCACGATTATGATCGGCGAAAAAGCCAGCGATATGATTTTGGCCGACCGCCAAAGGCGCGCTTGAGTGCCGACCCTTACCCTTTCCTTCCTTTTCCGATTGGAGACGCCCCGATGAAAATGACCACCGAAGAGGCTTTTGTTAAAGTTTTACAGATGCACGGCATCCAGAATGCCTTTGGCATTATCGGCTCTGCCATGATGCCGATCTCGGATTTGTTCCCGGTTGCGGGGATTAAATTCTGGGACTGCGCCCATGAATGCACCGGCGGCATGATCGCCGATGGCTTCACCCGTTCGACGGGCGAGATGTCGATGATGATTGCGCAAAACGGCCCCGGCATCAGCAATTTCGTGACGGCGGTGAAAACCGCATATTGGAACCACACGCCGCTGTTGCTGGTCACGCCGCAAGCGGCCAATAAAACCATCGGGCAGGGCGGCTTCCAAGAAATGGAGCAAATGCGCATGTTCGCCGATTGCGTCGCCTACCAAGAAGAGGTGCGCGACCCGTCGCGCATCGCCGAAACCCTGAACCGCGTGATCATGGAGGCGCATCGCGCCTCTGCCCCGGCGCAGATCAACGTGCCGCGCGATTTCTGGACGCAAGTGATCGATATCGAGCTGCCGACGATCTTGGAATTTGAACGCCCCTCGGGTGGTGAGGCGGCGATTGAAGAGGCGGCAAAGCTGTTGTCGGATGCAAAGTTTCCGGTCATTTTGAACGGTGCGGGCGTGGTTTTGGCGGGCGCTATTCCGGCCTCGGCTGCCTTGGCTGAACGCCTGACCGCCCCGGTTTGTTGCGGCTATCAGCATAATGATGCATTCCCCGGCAATCACCCGCTGCATTGCGGCCCCTTGGGGTATAACGGTTCTAAAGCCGGGATGGAGCTGATCGCCAAGGCCGACGTGGTTTTGTGCCTTGGCACCCGGTTGAATCCATTCTCGACCTTGCCAGGTTACGGCATTGATTACTGGCCTAAGCAGGCGAAAATCATTCAGGTTGATATCAACCCGGCTCGCATTGGTCTGACCAAGAAAGTCAGCGTGGGGATCGTGGGGGATGCCCGCAAGGTCGCTGTCAGCATTCTGGCAAAGCTGGGCGCAGGTGCGGGTGACGCGGGGCGCGAAGACCGCAAGAACCTGATCGCCACGACCAAGTCGACCTGGGCGCAGGCGCTATCCTCGATGGACCACGAGGATGATGATCCGGGCACCACATGGAACGAGCGTGCCCGCAACCGCGAACCCAACAAGATGAGCCCGCGTCAAATGTGGCGCGCGATCCAATCGGCTTTGCCCAAGGATGCGATCATCTCCTCTGATATCGGCAATAATTGTGCCATCGGCAATGCTTATCCCTCGTTTGATGAGGGCCGCAAATATCTGGCACCGGGCCTGTTCGGGCCTTGCGGCTATGCTTTTCCGGCGATTTTGGGCGCAAAGATCGGCTGCCCGGATGTGCCGGTGGTTGGCTTTGCCGGGGACGGGGCATTTGGGATCTCGATGAACGAGATGACCGCTTGCGGTCGCGCCGATTGGCCGGCCATCACCATGGTCATTTTCCGCAACTACCAATGGGGGGCTGAAAAGCGCAACACGACGCTGTGGTTCAAGGATAATTTCGTCGGCACCGAGCTTGACCTCGACGTAACCTATGCTGGTATCGCCAAGGCCTGCGGCGTCGAAGGCGTACAGGTCACCGGTATGGAGCAGCTGACGACAGAGCTGAACAAAGCCGTCAAACGTCAAATGGACGAAAATAAAACCACCTTCATCGAGGTAATTTTGAACCAAGAACTGGGC
>JBLIGH010000245.1:0-5373 GCA_047636855.1 Pseudorhodobacter sp. | reverse complement strand
CAATCCGGCAATGATGCGCAACAAGGTGGTTTTGCCGCACCCCGAGGGGCCAAGCAGCGAGACAAGCTCGCCCTTGGCAACCAGGAAGTTCATGTTTTCCATGACAGACAGGCCCTTGAATGATTTCGCCACGCCCGCGACATCAAGGTATTTGCGGGCAATGGGATCGAGGGCCTGCGCCGTCACGGGGTCAGATCGCCATCAGCTTGTCGAAACGGTCGATCCATGCCGCACGGTTGGCGGCAACAAACGCCCAGTCGGGCGCATAGATCGCAATCCCGTCAGGCACGATTGCGCCCGCTTTCACGGTGGCATTCGCCGGAACCGAGGATGAAAAATCAGCAATCGCGGTTTGCATAACGGGCCCTAAAATCTCGTTGACATAGGCCTGCGCCAATTCGGGGTTGGGTCCGCCCTTGACCAGACAAATGCCCGACGGCATCGCAAAGATCCCCTCGGCAGGGGCTGCCAGATCAACCGGAACACCTTGGGCTTTGCGGGGTAGGGTGTAGGATGAGAAATTGCCCGCCAGCATCGACACTTCGCCTTGCTCCAGCAAGTTGAATGCCTGGCTCATGGTTGTGTAGACGGTTGCAAGATTGGGCTTGAGTTCCTCCAGTTTGGCGAAGGCCGCCTCGATATCATATTGCGCCTCGGCAAAGGGTTTGCCCGAGCCCAGCATGGCCGCGGCGAACAAGGTCCACATGCCTTCGGTGTTTTGCAGCGATGGGATGATGACCTGACCCTTGTTTGCCGGGTCCCAAAGTGCAGACCATGATGGCACGCTGCTGGCTTTGTCTGTGTTGAAGGCGACGCCAGCCCAAGGCTGTACATAGTTGCACCACATGCCCGCCATATGCGTCGCATCCGGGCGCAGATCGGTCATGTTTGGCACCGCATCGGGCGTGATCGGCGTCAGCAACCCGGCCTCGACCGCCTGGATCATCACCGGGTCATCCATCTGGACGACCGACAGATAGGGCGCGTCTTTATTCGATGACATTTTTTCAAGGTTCACAGATGATTTGGTACCCTCAAAAATGATGTCCGCACCAAGGGTTTCCTTCATGTGCGGTGCGACGATCGCCTCCATCCACGCAGTGTGCGAACCGGCGCAGCCGATCACCAATTCGGTTGATTGCGCGCGCAGAATGGCAGGGGCCGCCAATGTGCCAAGTGCTGCGTAAGCGGAGGTCTTTAAAAGCGTGCGGCGGCTTAAAGCGCCTTTGAGAGAGTGTTTCATTTGAATCTGTTTCCCTGTCACGATAGTTGCAATTCCATGCGTTTCGATTAATGGCATTCCATTTGACAGAAGGCGGTGGAATGCGGATACATGCACGTCACGAGGACAGGAATCATTCGATATTTATTGAATTGAATGAAAATTAGGCGGCCTGTACGGACCCATGTATGAGGAGTAGGCACTTTGAAGGAAAATATGGCATTCCATCTGAGAAACCTCGCAATCCTTTGCCCCGTGGGGGGATTCGTGCCCGATACATCCTTGACCGTTCGGGATGGCACGATCACGGCATGGGGTGCCGCCGCCGCACCGGATGAAACCGTGATCGACGCCAAAGGTGCGTTGTGCCTGCCGGGGTTAATCAACACCCACGCCCATTCGCCCTTGATGATCGTGCGGGGCATGGTGGAGGATTTGGGCTTTGCCCCGGCCTATACGCCGGGTGTTCCGCAAGGCCATTGGCTGTCGGCGGAAGAGACGGAAATTCTGGCCCGACTTGGCGTGATGGAGATGCTTTGTGCGGGGGCCACGACGGTTGTGGATTACTACCGGATGCCCGACGCACTGGCCCGCGCGGCCGAGGCGCTGGGCCTGCGCGCCATGGTTGGTGGCCGGGTGATGGATGCGGACACCGCCGCCCTTGCCAATGGCCAGTTCGTGCAAGACCGGGAATTGGGCGAGGCGACGTTAAGCGCAGCTGTCAGTCTGATCGAGACGTGGGACGCAAAACGCAACCCTCGGATCACAACGATCCTTGCCCCCCACGCCCCCGATACCTGCTCACGGGCGATGCTGATACGCATGCAGGCTTTGGCGGCGCAGACGGGCAAACAGGTGCATACCCATTTGGCGCAATCCAAAATGGAGGTGGCTCAGGTCATCGCGCGGGAAGGGTGCACACCGGCGGAATTGCTGGCGGATGTCGGGTTGCTGAATGCTGATCTTGTCGCCGCCCATTGCATCTTTTTGAACGAGGCCGATACCGCACGGGTCGGCGCTGCCAAAGCCGTGATCAACCATGCACCGATTGGCAATGCGGCTTTTGGCGCGGCGGCCCCGATCCTTGCTTTGCGCGCGGCAGGGGCACGGATCACGCTTTGCACCGACACCAAATCCGCCGATATGTTCGAGGCGATGCGAATGGCGATTGCAACAGCGCGGTGGCGCGCCGATATGGAGTTTGTACTGGATGCCAAAACCGTGTTTGGTTGGGGCACGGTTGATGCCGCTCAGGCGTTGCAAGGCCATGGGGCCAGCGGCACGCTTGCGGTTGGCAGCCCCGCCGACCTGATCTTGCTGGACCCCAATGCGCCAAACCTGTGCCCGGTGATAGATGGGTTCGGGATTGTGGTGCACTCGGGATCTGGGGCGAATGTCACTGATGTGATGGTGGCCGGCGAATGGCTTGTGCGCGACCGCGCCCCGACCCGTGTTGACCGGGCCGAGGTCATTCAGGCAGCGCAAAGCGTGGCGCGGGGGCTATGGGCGCGGGCCAATGGCTAGCGCCTGTTCGGCCAACCGTAACACCTCGGCAACCGTGCGCCCGGTATGCAAAAGATGGCCACGCCAAATCCGTCGTGCGGCCTCACTGTCACGGGATCGCAAGGCGGTCATCAAATGCTCGTGCTCTTCAATGGCCTCGTTCAAACGGTCCGGGTTCATGATGGCCATGAACCGGCCCCTGCGCGCCCGTGCCATTAGTTTTGTATGGGCGTCCGTCAGGATCGGATTGCCGCATAACGCTAGGATCGCATCATGGATCGCCGAATTGGTATCGAAGTATTCTTCCGCATTGCCGATCTTGCGAAACACCAGCATTTGGGCGTGCAAATCTTCCAAATTATCCAGATCAGATTCGGTGATCGTTTGCGCCAGCCGCCCCGCCGCCAGACTTTCAAGCTCGGCTATAACGTCGAACAGATCCAACGCCTGTCGCGGCCCATATTGGGTCACTTGCGCGCCTTTGTTACGCGAAATCTCGATCAGCTTATCGGCGTGTAAAAGTTTCAGCGCCTCGCGGATTGGCGTGCGCGATACGTCCAGTTCTGCCGACAGTTTACGCTCTACGATCCGTGCGCCGGGCCCAAGTTGGCCTTTGACAATGCGGTCCCGCAATATTTCTGCGACCCATTCTGCAACAGCGGTTACGTCTTGGCTTGGGGGTTGAATGATAACGGCGTCTGCCATTTTGGTCCTTCGTGGCTTTGGGTGTGACACTATGGAATGCCATCGTGATGTTCCAGTGCTAAAACGTAAAGAGGCTGGCAACCACAAGGCGATTTCTGACGAAAGCTAAGGCAGAAAAATCAAACAGCCCAAGCTGAAAGGGAAGATGGTTATGGTAAGATTAGTGAACGTGGGCGCGGCACAGCTTGGCCCGATTGCACGTGCGGAACCGCGCGAACAGGTGGTGGAACGGATGCTGACCTTGTTGGATCAAGCCAAGGTCGCAGGCGTCGATTTGCTGGTCTACCCAGAGCTGGCGCTGACCAGTTTTTTCCCGCGCTGGTATATGGAAGACGCAGCAGAGGTAGACGCGTTTTTTGAAGACGCCATGCCCAACCCTGCCGTGCAACCGCTGTTTGATGCAGCACAGCGTTACGGGATCGGCCTTTGTTTTGGATACGCAGAACGGGTCGCGCAGGCAGATGTTGTGCATCACTACAACACAGCAATTATCGTTGGCAAAGATGGCACGATCTTGCACAAATACCGCAAGGTCCATCTGCCGGGCCATGCCCAAAACGAGCCTTGGCGGCCGTTCCAGCATCTGGAGAAACGCTATTTCGAGCCGGGAATGGCTGGGTTCACGGTCGTAAGCGGCTTTGGCGGTATTTTAAGCCAAGCTATCTGCAATGATCGACGCTGGCCCGAAACCTACCGCGAGGCCGCCTTGCAAGGGGCGGAAATGATGCTGATCGGCTATAATACACCGCGACATTATCCGTTGGCACCAGAGCATGATCACCTGCAAGATTTTCACAATCACCTTTGTCTGCAAGCCGGGGCTTATCAAAATGGGATGTGGATCGTCGCCGTCGCCAAAGCCGGGAAAGAGGAGGGCTGCGATCTTATCGGCAACAGCTGCATCATTGCCCCAACCGGTGAAATTATGGCGCATACGCAAACCCTTGGGGATGAGTTGATCAGCCATTCCTGCGACTTTGACCGCTGTTCGGAAATTCGGAAAAACATATTCAATTTCAAATTGCACCGTCGCCCTGAAATTTACACGCATCTGACGATTCGCTGAATGGCCGCGGGGTTTGCTTGGCGTAACGAGGTGTTTCGCAGCCCCATTTCAGAACGGTTCATTTATGCAGCACCTATCCAAGAAGCGCATGAATTAATGGCATGCCATTTCTGAATGATTACTTTTTTCAGGTATGGCGCCCATCTGAATTGCGTTCTTCACCGCCAAAACCACCCCTGAAAGGCAGGCGCGATACAGCGCTGGTTAGAAATTGACAGGGAAAAAAATGCGAATTTCTGGATTTCGAAAAACATCACTGCTCGCTGCTGCGGCGATAATGGTCGCGGGATTGGCCTCGGCTCAAGGCACCTTGCGGGTTGGCATGACAGCCTCTGACATTCCGCTGACGACTGGCCAAGCTGACCAAGGCGGCGAAGGCATGCGCTTCATCGGCTATACGGTCTACGACTCGTTGATCGAGTGGGACCTGACCAGCGCTGACAAGCCATCTGTCTTAATCCCCGGCTTGGCGACCGAATGGTCGGTCGATCCGGCAGATACGACAAAATGGACGTTCAAAATCCGCGAGGGCGTGACCTTTCACGACGGCAGCCCGCTGACCGCCGAAGTCATTGTGTGGAACCTCGACAAGCTTTTGGTGGAAACAAGCGAACAATATGACCCGCGTCAGGCAGCGCAAGGCAAATCACGCATTCCGGCGGTTGCGACCTATACTGCGGTCGACGATTACACGCTTGAAATCGTCACAAAAACACCGGATGCAACGCTGCCCTTCCAGCTTGCCTGGATATTGATGTCCTCTAAGGCGAATTTCGAGGCTTTGGATAAGGATTGGGAAAAAGTGGCGATGGCGCCATCGGGCACCGGGCCTTGGAAGCTGACCAGTCTGGTTCCGCGCGAACGGGCGGTTTTGGTC
>JBLIGH010000244.1:0-5398 GCA_047636855.1 Pseudorhodobacter sp. | reverse complement strand
AATCGCTAGGCTGTTCTTTGTGCAGACGGCGTAACATCAGGCGGCTCCGTTCGAGATCATAGCGGCAACGACCACGGACAGCACGACCAATGCGGCCAGTCCTGCGCTGAGGTGTTTCACATAGGGTTTGCCCATTCGGGCATAAATAAACGTATCGGCGAGCGCCATGAAGGCCAGCATCACACCCCAAGCGGCCATCACGCGCAAATCACCCAGATAGGCGACGAAAGCGGTGAAGCCGGCAAAGGCAAGGTAGCGGCCCAGCATGACATTTGGCAAAGCCTCGACCAGATGGTCGAGCTTGCGCATTCCGGCGCGAGGATCAGGGATGCAGGTCGCGGCAATGCCCGCAGTAATGCACACTGCGACCCAAGCCAAACCGTTTGCAGCCAAGATCAACGTCATCAGCGGTCAATCTCCCCAAACACCACATCCATGGTGCCGATGATTGCCGCGACATCGGCCAACTGGTGGCCTTTGCACATATGATCCATCGCTTGCAGGTGCAAAAAGCCCGGGGCCCGGATCTTGGCGCGGTAAGGTTTGTTGCTGCCATCGGCCACCAGATAGACGCCAAATTCGCCTTTGGGGGCCTCGACCGCGACATAAATCTCGCCCGCGGGCACGTGGAAGCCTTCGGTGTACAGCTTGAAGTGATGGATCAATGCTTCCATCGAGGTTTTCATATCGGTGCGCTTTGGCGGCGTGACCTTGCCGCGCGCCAAAATATCACCCGGCTCTTTGCGCAGCTTGGCCAACGCCTGACGGATGATCGACGTGCTTTCGCGCATTTCCTGCATCCGGCACAGGTAGCGATCATAGCAATCACCATTCACACCGACCGGAATTTTGAAATCGAATTCATCATAACATTCATAGGGTTGCGCACGACGCAAATCCCAAGCAAGGCCAGAGCCGCGCACCATGACACCCGAAAAGCCCCATTGCAGGACCTCCTCTTCGCTGACGATTCCAATATCGGCATTGCGTTGCTTGAAGATGCGGTTTTCGGTCAGCAGCCCGTCGATATCATCCAGCACGCGCGGAAAATCCAGCGCCCAAGTGTCGATATCTTCGATCAGTGCCGGCGTCAGATCCTGATGCACACCGCCGGGGCGGAAATAGGCGGCGTGCAGGCGCGCGCCAGATGCCCGCTCGTAGAAAACCATCAGCTTTTCACGCTCTTCAAAACCCCAAAGCGGCGGGGTCAGCGCGCCCACATCCATCGCCTGAGTTGTCACGTTCAAAAGGTGGCTTAGCACGCGACCAATCTCGCAGAACAAGACGCGGATCAACTGCGCGCGGCGCGGCACCACAGTGCCGGTCAGCTTTTCGATGGCCAGACACCAAGCATGTTCCTGGTTCATCGGCGCCACATAGTCGAGCCGGTCGAAATACGGCAGGTTTTGCAGATAGGTGCGGCTTTCCATCAGCTTTTCGGTGCCGCGATGCAGCAGGCCGATATGCGGGTCGCAGCGCTCTACAATCTCGCCGTCAAGCTCTAGCACCAGCCGCAAAACACCATGCGCAGCAGGGTGTTGCGGGCCGAAGTTCAAGTTAAAATTGCGAATTTTCTGTTCGCCGGTCAGCGTGTCGTTGAAATTGCCATCCATCATAGCTCACCCATATTCTTGCGCCAATTCGCCGGAATGTCCGGGTAATGGCGGGCAACAAATTCATATTGCGGGCGCAGCAACACGCGCGCGCGCTGGATCTGGTCGTCTGACATCGCTAGGTCTGGCCCGGCATGCACGCGGCGGCCAAAATCAGCGTCCATCGGGCGAATACCCAAAAACCCCGAAAGACGGTCCAACCCCGCAGGGGTCATCATCGCCTCCATAAACATCACGCAAAGACGCGTCGGGTCGACCGCCGCATTCAGCCGCGCAATCGCCCCCGCGTAATCGCCGCGTTCCGTCATGCCGCTGGTCACACCGTTCAGCACATTTTCCAGCAAGGCGTAACAGGCCGCAGGCACCGCTTCGGCCGCTTTAGTCGAGCGGCGCGCAACCATCTTAATATGGCTCCACAACCGCGAAACCGGATCGCGCATCAGATAGACAAACCGCACAGAGGGGGTCAAAGTCGCCATTTCGGTCAGGCGTTGTTCGGGCAGCAACGCATAAGACGGCGTTATATCTGCAACCAAGCTGCAATCTTCGCGGCCATCGGTCAGGTAATCAAGATAGGCGGGCAAGTTCGCAGCACGCTGCCGCATGATTGCTTGCCATTGCAAAACATCATTCATCTTGCGGGTCGCCCGTGCCAGACCTTCGCCTTCGGCCACAAGCATCCGCGCCCGCAACCGATCCAAATAGGCATGGTGCGCCTTGATTTGCGGCTGATAGGCACCGCTTTCGAGTGTATCGAAGTAATGCAGCTCTTTGATTGCGCGCAAATGGCAATCCGGATGTGCGGACAAATGCTCGTAAAGCCAGGTTGTCCCAGCTTTCGTGGCCCCTACACAAAACAGGATTGTCGGTTCAGACGTCACGCGCGATCAGCCCTTTGCCTTGTCGTCGCCCGGAAGCACATATTGCGCGCCTTCCCAAGGGGACATGAAATCAAACTGACGGTACTCCTGCACCAGACTGACCGGCTCGTAGATCACCCGTTTTTGCACTTCGTCATAGCGAACCTCGGTATAGCCGGTGGTCGGGAAATCCTTGCGCAGCGGATAGCCGCGAAAGCCATAATCCGTCAGGATGCGGCGCAAATCCGGGTGGCCAGAAAACAAGATCCCGAACATGTCGAAGACTTCACGCTCGAACCAATTGGCCGCCGGGAAGATCGCGGTGATCGACGGGATCATTTCATCGACCCGGATGCAGGTTTTCAGGCGGATCCGCTGATTTTGATACATTGACAAGAAGTGGTAAACCACTTCAAACCGGGCCGCGCGTTCTGGATGGTCGACCGCAGTGATATCCACCAAAGTGGAGAAACGGCAGGTCGCGTCAGTCTTCAAAAAATCGACCAGATTGATCAAAAACTGCGGCAGAACTTCTACCGTCAGTTGATCAAATGCGATCTGGGTCGACACGACCGCATCGGGGCGGCGCAGTTCCAGATGGGCTGCAAGTTCGGCAAGCGCTTCGGTCATATGTCTCTCCTCAGCGGGTCAGCGTGCCGGTGCGGCGGATTTTGCGCTGGAGTTGCAAAATGCCGTACAGCAGCGCTTCGGCCGTGGGTGGGCAGCCAGGCACATAAATATCGACCGGGACGATCCGGTCACAGCCACGCACCACGGAATAGCTGTAATGGTAATAACCACCGCCATTGGCACAAGAGCCCATCGAAATCACATAGCGCGGCTCTGGCATCTGGTCATAGACCTTGCGCAGGGCCGGGGCCATTTTATTGGTCAAGGTGCCGGCCACGATCATCACATCCGACTGGCGGGGGGACGCGCGCGGCGCAAAGCCAAAGCGTTCAACATCATAGCGCGGCATCGCGGTGTGCATCATCTCGACGGCGCAGCAGGCCAGACCAAAGGTCATCCAGTGCAAAGACCCGGTGCGGGCCCAATTGATGATATCTTCGCTGGACGTCAGCAAAAAGCCTTTGTCTTGCAATTGCGCATTCAGGGCTTGGGTTGAAACCTCAAGATCCGCACCAGCCGTATTGGCACCAGCCATCACTCCCATTCGAGCGCCCCTTTCTTCCATTCATAGGCAAAACCAACCGTAAGCACGGCCAAGAAGACCATCATCGACCAAAACGCCACCATGCTGATTTCGCCGAACGCCACTGCCCAAGGGAACAAGAAAGCGACCTCAAGATCAAAGATGATGAACAAGATCGAGACGAGGTAGAAGCGCACGTCAAATTTCATCCGCGCATCGTCGAAGGCATTGAACCCGCATTCATAAGCCGAAACCTTTTCAGGGTCCGGGTTGCGAACCGCAAGCACGACGGCTGCAAGCAGCAAGACAACGCCCAACCCCACGGCAATAACCAAAAATATCAGGATTGGCAGGTATTCTCGGAGAAGATCGTCCACGAGGGGCTCCTATCGCTGGCAATACGCGCGCTTGCGCCCCGGATCAGGGCTAAGGGTGCTCTTGGCATCGTTTACTCCGACACCTTGTCGGGGTCAACCGAAGGTCGACGGAAAACCACCTGTGAAAAGCCGCTGATTTTCAAGGTGCCGTGTCCCGGTAGCCTTGAAATCCGTCGCTGCGCCAAATGGATGAAAGTCAAAGCGACCAATCAGGTTTGCGTTTTTCAAAGAAAGCCGCGATTCCTTCGGCAGATTCGGCGCTGTCCCAGCGACTGACAAGCGCTGCCACGCAAAGGTCTATTTCTGCGGCATCAGGCCGCGGCGACAGCGCATGGATCAAGGCTTTTGCATCGGCGACAGCCCCCGGCGCACAAGACAGATAGGGAATGATTTCGGCTTCAATCGCGGCGTCAAGCGCAGTTAAAGGCACGCAACGGGCCAAAAGACCAAGGGTTACGGCCTCTTGCGCATCAAAAATCCGTGACGAGGCAAAGACACGCCGCGTCATAGCTGCGCCCATGCGCGCCAGAATATAGGGGGCGATGGTTGCGGGGGTCAGGCCCAGCCGGGTTTCTGTCAGACCAAAGCGCGCACCCATGACACCAATCGCGACATCGCAGGTCGCCATCAAGCCCAAACCGCCGCCATAGGCTTGGCCCTGCACCCGCCCGATCAAGGGTTTTGGCAACCGGTCCAGCGCTTTTAACATTACCGCGAGCTTGCGGGCTTCAACGGCGCGGGTCGCGTCATCTGCCGCCATTTGGTCGCGCATCCAGCCAAGATCACCCCCCGCACAAAAGCTATCGCCCTGAGCGGCCAAGACGACCACCCGAACTTTAGGGTCCGCGCCCAACTGTGCTGCCGCCTCGGTCAGCTCGGCGATCATGCGCGCCGACAGCGCATTGCGCTTTTCGGGACGGTTAAGGCGCAGCCAAGCAACGCCGCGATCTTCAATTTCAACATTTAACGTTTCGTAAGATGTCATGCCGCCCTCATCTTGATCACCGCAAAAAATTCTTGGCCTAGCCTGCGCGCAACGATAGGGCCAACGCCGCCGCCTGTTGCAAAACACCTATGTCCAACCCGGTTTCATAACCAAGACGCGATAGCTGTTGCGCCACGGCTTCGGTTGCCACATTCCCAGCCGCCCCAGGTGCGTAGGGGCAACCGCCAAGGCCACCGACCGCCGCGTCAAACACCCGCAAGCCGCGACGCAATGACACTTCGATATTGGCCAAAGCGCCGCCATTGGTGTCATGGTAATGCCCTGCCAAGCGTTTTGCCGGCAGTTCTTGCAAGACCGCCTCTAGCATTGCATCTATGCGATCCGGACGGGCTTGCCCTATTGTATCACCCAAGCTGACCTCGGCGCAGCCCATATCGCGCAAAGCGGCC
>JBLIGH010000243.1:0-5414 GCA_047636855.1 Pseudorhodobacter sp. | reverse complement strand
GCAGATCCACCCCCTCCAGCGCTGAAATCTCGGGTCGGGCCGGGTATTGGAAATGAACTTTTTCAAACGCAATGGCGCCTTTCACCGGGCGCGGCAGCGTCATCGGCGTGTCCGGGTCAAGCACCGGGTCATGGGTGTTCAGCAACTCGACCAAACGCTCCGTAGCCCCCGCCGCCCGCTGCAATTCGCCCCAAATTTCCGAAAGGGCCGCCACCGCCCCCGAGACCATGACCGCATAAATCAGAAACTGGATCAACTCGCCCGGGGTCATCACCCCCGCCCGCACGTCGCGCGCGCCGATCCAAAGCACACCCACCACGCCGGTAAAGATCAAGAAGATCACAATCACAGTCATCAAAGCACGTGTGCCGATCCGCTTTTGCGCGGACTGATAAGAACGCTCGGTCACTTCGCCAAAGGCCGCACGCGATGGCACCTCATGTGTGAAGGCCTGCACGGCCTGAACGCTCAGCAAAGCTTCGGACGCGTTGCCCGAACTTTTCGCAATCCAATCCTGATTTTCGCGGCTTAAGCCCCGCAAGCGCCGGCCCAGCACAATAATGGGCACGATAACCGCTGGCACGAGCAACAAAACAAGGGCCGTCAGTTTGGCCGAGGTCAGCAAAAGGGCAACCATCCCGCCAAGGAAGATCAAAACATTCCGCAAAGCGATCGATACTGAAGAGCCGATCACCGATAAAATCAGCGTGGTATCGGTGGTCAACCGGCTCAGAACCTCGCCGGTCAAAATACGTTCGTAAAATGCAGGGCTCATTCCCAAAACCCGGTCGAACAAGGCGCGACGAATGTCGGCCACGACCCGTTCGCCCAGCCGCGTCACCAAGTAATAGCGCGCGCCGGTGCCCAGCGCCAAAAGCACCGCGATCACCAGCGCTGCACTAAAATACTGATCCAACAAAGCGGCATTATCGACGCCAAAGCCATCAACCACCCGCCGGACGGCCAGCGGCAGCATCAGCGAGACGCAGGCTGTCAGGATCAAGGCCGCCACCGCACCCAAGGCAATCGCCTTGTAAGGGGTCATGAAAGGCACCAACCCGCGCAGCGCCCCCACGCGTTTTGATTTCTCGCGTTCTTCCAGCTGTACGTCGGTGCGGGCCATGCCAATTTCCTTTGATGTCGCGCATCGGTTTAGGCGGCATTCCCCGGCGTCGCAAGCCGCACGATTGCCGCGCCCTCTTCCCCCTTACACCTTTCCATGCCAGTTTCGCCCAAAAGCAAAGGGGACCTCATGGCGATCACAACTTGCATATTCGATGCCTATGGCACGTTGTTTGATGTGGCTGCTGCGGCACGGTTAGCCGCGGCCGAACCCGGGCAAGACGCTTTGGCGGCCAATTGGCCGAAGCTGGCCGAGGATTGGCGGCGCAAGCAACTGGAATATACATGGCTACGTGCCATCACCCGCAACCACACCGATTTCCGGCAGGTCACAGAAGAGGGCCTGGATTGGGCGATGGAGGCCTCGAACCTGTCGGATGATGCATTGCGCAGCCGATTGATGGCGCTTTATGACGAGCTGCCTGCATATGCTGAGGTTCCGGAAATGTTGAAAGCCTTGAAAGAAATGGGGTTTGCAACCGCGATCCTTTCCAATGGCAGCCCGTCCATGCTGAATGCTGCGATATCCTCGGCAGGGCTTAGCGCGGTACTGGATGCCGTTTTATCGGTCGAGGAGGTGGGCATTTTCAAACCTGACGCGCGCGTTTACGACATGGTCGGGGCCAGATTTGGCACCCGGCCCGATCAGGTTTTATTCGTCTCGTCCAATGGTTGGGACGCGGCGGGGGCGGCGGGGTTTGGATTTGTCACCGCTTGGGTGAACCGAGCGGGCCTGCCGATGGACCGCCTGCCCCACCGCCCGGCACATGTGTTGTCAAACCTGACCCGTATTCCCGAATTGGCATCCTCGCTATGACCTCGTTTTTCACCACATCCGACGGCACCCGATTGGCCTTTAGTGATCAGGGCGAGGGCCTGCCGCTTTTGTGTCTTGCGGGATTAACCCGAACGCTGCACGATTTTGACTATTTGGTGCCCCATCTGCCACCCTGCCGGTTGATCCGTCTGGATTACCGAGGCCGAGGCGAAAGCCAATGGACTGGGGCGCAAAGCTATACCGTGCCGCAAGAGGCCAAAGATGTGCTTGAACTGCTGGACCATCTGGGGCTTGCGAAAGCGGCAATCTTGGGCACATCGCGGGGTGGTCTGATCGCATTGGTGCTTGCTGCAATGGCCAAGGATCGGCTGCTTGGCATCGCGTTTAACGACATTGGGCCCGAGATCAACAGACCGGGGCTGGAACGGATTATGGAGTATGTCGGTCGAAGCCCGCGCGCGCGCGACCATGAACAGCTGGCCGCAGCCATGCCGTTCAGCATGCCCGGCTTTCACAATGTGCCTGCCGCGCGTTGGCAGCAAGAAGCGCTGCTGCATTACACTCAGACCGATGATGGGCTGAACATCACCTATGATCCAGCGCTGCGCGACAGTTTTCTGGCGGCATTTGGCGGGCCGGAAGTGGACCTATGGCCCCTTTTCGAGGCCTGCACGGGCCTGCCGCTGGCCTTGATCCGTGGTGAAAATTCGGACTTGCTGACCCCGGAATGTGCGGCTGAAATGCAGCGGCGCCGCCCTGATATGCTGTTCGCAAATGTCCCGGACCGGGCGCATATCCCGTTTTTGGATGAACCCGAGGCCATTGAGGTTTTAACCCAGTTTCTGATCGCGGTTAAAAATCCAACCATACCCCAAGTTTAAGCCGAGGATCGCTTGCCCCGATAACGCCGATCGAGGGCGAGGCCACAAATTGCGCGGGCCCAAGCTTCCAAGCCACCGACGTCTCCATCCGCAGTGTCGCATCGCCGCCTTTGCGTTGCCAGCCTTGGGCCTGGATCATGAGCATCAACCGATTAAGCGGCCTCAAGCCGAATGTCGCATCAAGCTTTACCGCCGAATCCTGACCCAAAATTTCTTCCGTGACAACACGTTCCAATTGCGCATCCACGCTGGCCCAAGCGTTGCCCAAGCCTGTCGAAAAACCTTTGCCCCAAGACAGCCCGGCCCGAACAGCAATCTCTCCTATCCCATCCAATTCAGGCACGACCGCAGCCGCCTGCGCCTCGCGCAGCTCTACCGCAAGACCGGCGGATAAAATGGCCCCGCCTGACCAGCGCCACACCGGATGGCGTACAAAGCTGATCACATCTGGCAGGCGTCGCCCATTGGGCATCACAACCTCGACCCCCAAGGTCCAGTCGTGCGGCATCCCATATTCCGCGTAAAGCTGCGACCCTGTCTGATCGGCAGAGAGCGAGATGAAAAACGTCCCCTCTTCGCGCGGCCATGCCCCGGCCTGCGCCATGCTGGCCGAAATCCAAATTAACATGGCTAACAAAAAGCGCATTGGGCCCTCCTGCACCTCAGTTTGCCAGTGTCTGGTTAATAGGGTGTGAACGAAACCGCCGTTCAACCGGTACAAAGTTCGGTACAATCGCGGTGTTTCACGCCGCCAAAAAACCGCTATACCCTTTGCAAAAGCTCTTGTTTTCGGGGAAATCAGCCATGACCGACATTACCTTGATCGAAGCCGCAGCGCGCCGGTTGGCTGGGCATGTGCGCCGCACGCCGCTGCTAAGCTCGCCCTTTTTGGACGATATCGCAGAGCGCCGGGTCTTTGTGAAAGCGGAATGCCTGCAACATACCGGATCGTTTAAATTTCGCGGTGGTTGGTCGGCGGTATCCGCGTTGGACAGCGAAACACGGGCGCGCGGTGTGATTGCCTTTTCGTCGGGCAATCATGCACAGGGCGTGGCTTTGGCAGCGCGCAAACACAATGCGCCAGCTGTGATCATAATGCCAATAGACGCCCCACGCACAAAAATCGAAAATACCCGCGCATTGGGGGCCGAAATTGTCCTTTATGACCGTGCGACCGAGGATCGGGACGCAATTGGCGCTGCACTGTCGGCGTCGCGCGGCCTGACGCTAATCAAACCCTATGACAATATTCAGGTCATTGCAGGCCAGGGAACGACCGGGCTCGAGATCGCCGCGCAGGCGGTGGAGGCCGGAATTGGCGCCGCTGATGTGCTGGTTTGCTGCGGCGGCGGTGGGCTGACCTCGGGCATCGCTTTGGCGCTAGAGGCGCATGCGCCAAATCTGCGGACCAGACCGGTAGAGCCGACGGGCTTTGACGACGTGGCGCGCAGCCTCGCCACCGGGCAACGGCAATACAATGCCACGGCATCGGGCTCGATTTGCGATGCGATCGTCACCCCGTCGCCGGGGGAATTGACACTGCCAATTATGGCGCGGCTTTGTGGCCCCGGCCTTGTTATCAGCGATGAAGAGGCTTTGCAGGCCGTCGCATTGGCCTGGCTGCGGCTGAAGATCGTCTTGGAACCAGGGGGTGCTGTTGCGCTGGCCGCAGCGCTGTTTCGCCGCGACCACATCAGCGGCGATGACGTCATTTGCGTCGCGTCTGGCGGCAACGTTGATGCGGATATGTTCACCCGCGCATTGGCACTTTTGCCCTAAAAACCGCGCCACGACCGGCTGTTTTTATATGCAGCCCTATAAAGCGAAACCAATTGTCCTTGCAATCGCCAGACGAGGACGGCGGTTTTTCGGATCTGCGTGGCGACGATTGGCATAAAAATCGGCTTGCGGCCCCCGGCGCCTTGTTCGACATATAACGTGTTTAGGATCGGAACGGATGATGACTGCCACGCCCCTTATCGTTGATTTCGGCGATCTTCAGCTCGCCTACCGCGATGAAGGCCCCGCAAATGGCCCCGTGTTGGTTTTGGCCCATGCGATGAGCTTTGATCAATCGATGTGGGATGCGGTAATCTCGCATCTGCCAAGCACGCTGCGGATAATTCGCTACGACCACCGCGGGCATGGGGCAAGCAGTTCGCCGCCTGCGCCCTATACGATGGGCGCTTTGGTGCGTGATGTGGAGCGTCTGCTAGACCATTTGTCGCTGCGCGATTGCGTATTTTGCGGCATCTCAATGGGCGGCATGGTTGCGCAAGGCTTGGCCGTCAAGCGCCTCGATCTGGTGCGGGGCTTGGTGCTTGCCAATACGGCGGTCAAAATCGGCACCAAAGAGAGCTGGGCCAATCTTGTCAAAACCGCCCAATCTCAGGGTCTGGAGGCGATGCGGCCCGGCGCAATCGAGGCGTTATTTTCGGCCCGGTTCCGCGCGGCAGGGCTTGCGACCCCCTGGTCGGAAGCTTTGCAAAATGCCCGACCAGAGGCATGGTTCGGCTGTGTTGCAGCCCTTGCAGGCACCGATTTTTACACGACCACCGCCGGCCTGCGCCTGCCAAGCCTTGTGATCGCCAGTTCGGATGATGCCATAACACCCGCGGATCTGGTCCGCGAAA
>JBLIGH010000242.1:0-5445 GCA_047636855.1 Pseudorhodobacter sp. | reverse complement strand
CGACGAGAATGGGCGGTATTTCGCGGGTTCCGTGGTTTTCAACCCAGCGGGTTCGGTTCACAGCGTCTGGTCCGAAGAGGGGTGTACCGTGCTTATCCAATGGGAAAAGCCCGTCGCCTTTGTGGACATAGACCCGGGGCGTGGCGGCGCTTCAAACAACGGTGCTGGGCCTAATTCAAAATCCGGTCGATGGCCGCCAAAGTTTTGCGGCTCGCGCCGCTGTGGTCGCTTAGAAACGCCAAGATCTTTTCGGGATCGGCCTGAACCGGTTGCGTCAGGGCTGCGATCAATGCAGCGCCGTCGGGCAGGCTTTGGGCCACCCCGGCACGCTGTGCCTCGACGAATGGGTATTCGATGGTCCAGACAGAGGGGCCCGTTACCACCGGCTTAAGCACGGCGAGGGGTTCGATGATGTTATGCGCGCCCCGGGGTGTGAACCCCCCGCCCACAACCACGAGGTCAGACAGCGCCAAATAGAAATACATCTCGCCAAGACTATCGCCGACCAAAATGTCGGGTGCCCCGTCCTGCGCTAGGGTCAATTGCATCAAGCCTTGATTGCCGGGGCCAAAAACCTTGCTGCGGCGGGCGATTTTCAGACCGTTTTGCTCAAAGCTTTCTGCAATGGCATCGAAGCGTTCGGGCGCCCGTGGGACATAAACAAAAAGCGGTGGTATTTCTGCTTTGGCTTTGGCCGCGCGCAGCACAGCTTGGATCGCCTCCAGATAAAGGTCATCTTCGCCTTCGACAGCGCTGGCAATTGTAATGACGCGGCGCCCCGGTGCAAGAAGGCGGCGCGCTTGCAATGCCGCCTCGATCTGCGTTGGTGGTATCGGTTGGTCAAAGCGCAGCTCGCCCGTGACGACCACATTTTGCAACCCGATTGCGCGGAACCGCTGGGCCTGTAACTCGGATTTCACAAACGCGCCGGAAAAGCCTTGGATCACCCGTTGGCGCAACCGAAAGCCCCGACCATCGCGCGCCATCGATTTGTTGGCATATTGCGCGTTGCACATGAACAGCGGCACACCAGCTGCCTTGGCCGCAAAGATCATGGCAGGCCAGATTTCGACCTCCATAGTCAGGCCGATCCGTGGTTGGCAGGCTTTGAAAAACCGTTTGTAAGTCCAGCGCATGTCAAAGGGTACCCAGATGACCGCAAGTTGCCCGGCGGTGATTTCAGCTGCGAATTGACGCGCGGCTTCACGCTGACCGGCGGGGGTGAAATTTGTAATGACAACAGGGTCGCCGCGATCCAGCAAAAGGCGGATCAGCGGAACCGCCGACCTAGTCTCGCCCAGACTAACGGCATGTATCCAAACAGGGTTTTGCGGCAGGGGCCTTTGGTAGCTGCCAAATCTTTGGCCAAGCGCGGTGAAATATAGCGGGTCGCGCCGCCCGCGCCGCCACAGGTACAGCAGTACAAAAGGCGTCAACAGCACCCAAAGCAGCCGATATCCAAGCAGAAAAATGTTCAATATCACGTGCGGTCTTCCATCAATTCAAGGAGGTCTTGGGCAAGGGGGCCAAGGGCTGCGCGGGCCGATGCGATCAAGGCATCTGCCTTTGGTCCTGCAACTTCGGCGGCAGTCGTCGCTACCGCATCCGCCAATGCGCCCTGTGCGATTTTTTTGGCCAAGCCCTTTGCATCCAGCAGCGCATAATCATCGCTGAAGTTTTGTGTGTCAGGGCCATGGATCACCGGCACCGAGAGGCAAAGCGCCTCCCAAGGGTTATGCCCGCCTAAGCCGCCAAAAGAGGCACCAACGAAGGCCACTTGCGCCAGACGGTACCAAAGACCCAGCTCGCCAAAACTATCGGCAAGCCAGACGGAGGTGTCTTGTTGCGGTAAACGGCCGTCACTGCGCTGAACATGCGTCAGGCCTGCGGCATCGAGGGCTGCGCACAGTGCCTCGGTGCGATTTGGCAAGCGCGGGGTCAGGATCAGCAGCCATGCCGGATCAATCGTTGTCAAACGGGCTTGGGCTGCGATCACCTCACCCTCGTCTGCGGCATGGGTCGAGGCGGCGACCCAAACCTTGCGACCGTGTAAAGCCTTGCGCATATCGGCAAGATCATCGGGGTCTGCGGCCAAAGGTTCGGCTGCGGGTTTCAGCGACCCTGTCACAAGCGCTGGTTTAGAGCCTAAGGCCAAAAGATGTGCCGCTGTCGCCTCGTCTTGCGCCGCGATCAGAGAGAACCGTGCGAAAACATCCCTGTAAAGCCCGCGCAGCCATGCCCTGCGACGGTAGCTATCCGCGCTGATGCGCGCATTGATATAGGCGACAGGTATGCCCGCTGCCGCGCAATCCACAATCGCGCCCGGCCACAGGTCTTGCTCGGACCAGATCGCAAGATCGGGTCGCCAATGCTGCAAGAAGGCTTTCACGAAACGCGGGGCGTCGAGCGGCAAAAACTGGTGTTGGCAGCGCGGCGGCAGATTAGCGCCAATCACATGCGCCGAAGATCGTGCGGTGGAGGTGATTAAAAAGTGCAGATCCGGGGCCGCAGCCTGCATTTGCAAAATGATCGGGCGAAGCGCCAGCACCTCGCCCAATCCAACGGCGTGCAGCCAAACCAGTTGGCCTGTGGGTCTGGCCTGCGTCGCTTTGCCAAGCTTTTCACCCATGCGCAAAGGGTCTTCTTTGTTTTGCCTTAGGCGGCGTTGCAACAGCAGCGGCACGAGCGGTTGAAGACAAAGACGCAGCGCCAGATAGGCCCGCATTTGCCATCCGGTGCTGATGTTCCGCGCGGCCTTCATGATGACCCTGCCGGAAAACTTGCCTGCGCCAACCAAGGGCAACCGGTCGCACCCGGATCTTTCGGCAGATCATTTGTGTCCAGCCGCGCGATGCGCAACGGATCGGCGCTGGTCAGGTCACAAAGTGCGGGCTCTACCGTAAAGGCGGCGCCGAACCCTGCGGCGCGCACGCCCGCGCGCACAGCTGCATCCTCGTTGCCGAAGGGATAGCTGTAAAAGCCACCCGTCACAGGCGCACCAATCGCTGCAAGCGTGCGCTGACTGCCGGTAATCTCGCTTGCCAGTTCGGTTTTCGTCGCACGGGCATGCCACAAATGCAGATCACCGTGCCCGCCAAACTCCATGCCTTCCGAAAGCATGATCCGTGCTTGATCCTGCGTCAGGTACAGATTTTGCGCAAAGCTTGATGCGTCAGCGGTGACATGGCGCTGGAACAACAGATCCACTGCGACGCTGCGGGCCTGCTGCGGCAAGGCATGCTGCAACACGCGCTTGACGTAATTCACCTCAGGCGGGTCAAATCGGTTGGGCTGCAAATAGGCCGCGCGCAAAGGGGCAGGGTCGGCAAGGCCTTGGGCCATCAATATCGTGTCCAGTTCTGCGGCCAGGATTTCGGGCTGCGGCACATTTGCCAAAGTGAACTGAATTTTGTTCACCTCCAGCATCTTGCGCCCCACGAGCGACGAGTAGGGCGCGAAAAATACGGCCTTCAGCCCCCTTTTCTGCAACTCGGGAAAGACGTGATCGAAATGATCCGAATAGCCGTCATCGAAGGTCAAAAGACAGGGGCGAGGCGGCAGGGGGGTGGCTTCGTTCAGATGGGCGCGCAAATCGTTCGGGCTGATCAGGGCATAGTTTTGCTGCAAATAATCAAGCTGCGCCCGAAATTGGCTAAGCTCTAATGCTTTCAGTCGTGGAAAACGGCTGGCCAGCAGGGGGCGCACATAGTGATACATCACGCAGGTCAATAAACTTGGCATCGCTTGCTTTTATTCCCTGCCCAAGGCACCGCTCTGCGCCTCTTATAGCCGATTGTTCTTGCAATAGGCCAGCGTAGGGCGATCCAAATCCATATCGCCCTTGGTGATATGGGCCTGTGCGAAATCATAGAAGGACTGGCGCTGATCCCGAGACCAGATTGCAACCGAGGTTGTCGGCGGTCGGCGCAGCTCAACCGGGTAGAAAAGCGAGGGCAGTTCCACCAGCGTCTCGTCCACCGCCGATGACCAGCCTTGCGCTCGGAACGCGCCAGCCAGATTGCCGGCGGTCGCGGTTACATCAACGAAAGCGGCCCCGCGATTGCGGGCTTCCGCCTCTAGAAACCCAATGGCGGCGGCTGCATCCGTTGCGTCCCCGAATATATCGACAACATGCAAAAACGGGATGCCGTCGACGCTATCGCTGCGCAACACCACGCCGATGCCGCCGCCCGCAGAATCGGCTGAATGCACCAAATAGGCCTCGTACGTGTAAATCGGGTGCCGATCATAGCGCCAGGAAAGCCGCGCGGCACTGCGGCGGGTATGGTTCAACCCCGCAAGACCCGTTTCAGCCTGCGCCACAAGACTTGCAGCGCTGCAAGGTGATGCGGTCCAATCTGACTTGGGGGGCAAGGTTTGCCGATGTGCTGTCAGGGCCAGCGCTGCGGGCGGTGCTGCGGTGAAGCACTGAATTTTCAAAGCGTCAGCGATATGGAAAAAGCGCGGAATCGCGGCCTGAAAGGCAAAGCCCGCCTTTAGGTAAAGCGGCAATGCAGCAGGGGTTATTCCGGCTCCCAAAAGCACGTCATAATCGGCCTGAAGTCGCGCCAACATCCGGCCGCCAAGACCCTGAGCGCGGGCCGCTTCGGTCACAATCCAGGTCGTCAGTTCCGCGCCGCGCATATCAAGGCCGTTTAGTCGAAATTCAACCGGGGTTACGCCCAGCATGGCGATGATGTCACCGGCTTGAACAACTGCCAGACTGTGGTTGAGGCCGTCGGCCTGTGGCGCGTCGCACATTTGCCACGCCACAAAATCGGCCCGGCTCAGGGCAATCGGGCGCGCCCAATTTGTACGGTAGAAATCGCACACAGCATCGTTTGAAAGCCCAAGCTCTGCGATCGTCGCAATATCGCTTGGCTCCGTTTTGTCAGATGCAGCGGCATTTTGGGGTTCGGGCAAAGGCATTCAGTCCTGAAATCATAGGGGCATCTTTGTACATAGATATGTCATAATCCCCCCCTGCTTGCCAGCCGCTTAAACCATGGTGCCGTGACGCCGGGCGCCCCCGCAGATACCCGATTTACAGGTCATGCAGCGTTGAAAGGCACGGTTGAAGGTGCAAAAAACACTTTGGCGTCTGTTAAGGGCCAAGGCCCGCTGCACAGCTGCGCAAATCTTGTGTGATTTTGGGCCGTGCGGCGCTACCCGTTGGTTGCTCGGGCCAGCGCCGCCGGGATCTGTTTCAAACACACGTGTTGCGCTAGCCAAGCACCTTCGCAGTGACCTTGTTCAATAGACCTTTGGCACGTAAAGTTCGTCTGGCAGCACGCGACGCTCGTAATTCGGGTTGAACACGCGGTTGGGCAATGTGACCTTTTCTTGCGGTACCGGCACGTAGGGGATCTTGGTTAAGATATGCTCCATGCAGTTCAGCCGCTCGCGCTTTTTGTCGTTGCCTTCGACGATGTACCAAGGCGCTTC
>JBLIGH010000241.1:0-5466 GCA_047636855.1 Pseudorhodobacter sp. | reverse complement strand
CCACACCATCAATGCGGATGACCCATTCGGCACGGATCTTATTGAGATCGGCAAAAGCCGGGCTGTCGCTATCGGCGATGACCTGCGTGATGCCGTAGTGGTCGCGAAGGTCGACGAACAAAACGCCGCCATGATCGCGAACACGGTGGACCCAACCCGCAAGGCGGATTTCCTGCCCCACATGGGACGCATTGAGTTGGGCGCAAGTATGGCTGCGATAGGCGTGCATCATCATCCCCTTTCAAAGGGCTTAATCCGGTTGCCGCTGATACACATCGGGAGGGCGGTGAAGTCAAGCCCGAGTAAGGAAAGAAGCGCGGGGCGGGGGAGGGCCGGGATCGGGGGCATCGAGCCCCCTCACCCGGCGTTGCCACGAAAAACATCCCAGCCATCGGCGGGTTATTCTGCGTCTAAGGCAAACATCTGATCGGTCGGCTGTCCAAAAACCGGGTCCGGCTTGATCGTCGCGCGCCCTTACGAAAAGGCTTTCGTTAAGCCGTCAGGCCCTCGGGTTCGGCCAAACCATTGGCGCGGCAGCAGGCTGTCAAAGTATTGGCCAAGAGGCAGGCAATTGTCATCGGCCCAACGCCCCCCGGCACGGGTGTTATCGCCCCGGCCACCGCTGCGCAGCTTTCGAAATGCGCATCGCCCACCAGCTTTGTCTTGCCATCTCGCTGGATCCGGTTGATGCCGACATCAATCACGGTCGCCCCTGGTTTGACATACTCGCCGGTGATCATTTCGGGGCGGCCCACGGCGGCGACCAGAATATCGGCACCCCGGCACACAGATGCGAGATCCTTGGTCCGGCTATGCGCGATCGTGACGGTACAGCTATCGCCCAGCAGCAATTGCGCCATCGGCTTGCCGACAATGTTTGAGCGGCCAACAACAACCGCGTTCAGCCCTGAAAGCGAGCCGTGATGGTCCCGCAGCATCATCAGGCAGCCAAGCGGCGTGCAAGGCACCATGCTTTTCTGCCCGGTGCCCAGCAGACCAACGTTCGAGATGTGAAACCCATCGACATCCTTGGCGGGATCAATCGAATTGATAACCAGTTCCGAATTCAGATGGGCGGGCAATGGCAATTGCACCAAAATCCCATGGATTTTCGGATCAGCGTTGAGGTCCGCGATCAGGGTTAACAGATCGACCTCGGCGGTGTCGGCAGGCAACCTATGTTCGACCGAGGCCATTCCGACCTCGATCGTCATTTTGCCTTTGGACTTCACATAAACCTCGGATGCGGGATCTTGGCCGACCAGAACCACCGCCAGACCGGGCTGGATGCCGCTTTCTTCAAGCACCCGCGCCACTTGGGCTGCAACCTGCCCCCGAACCTTGGCCGCAAATACTTTTCCGTCAATGATCGTCGCGGCCATGTGCTATCCCTACCTGAATTCACAATTTAGGGGCCTCAATCCGGCCCCAGTTCCTTTTCTTCGCGGGCGATCGACCAATCGATCAATTGCCGCCACAATGTCTCTGCAAGATCCGGCTCTAGCCCTTGATCGGCGGCATGGCGACGGACATTTTGCACCACTTCTTCCACGCGGTCCGCGATCCTAGCGGGCAGCTTCACGACAGCTTTCACTTCGGCAGCCCGGTCGATATAATCCGACCGTTCGACAAGCAAAGCGACGAGCGCCACATCGAGCCGATCAATCTCGGCCCGGATGTCTTGCATATTTTGGCAGTCAGCGGGGCGTTTCATGCCACTCTCCCGTTTCGGTTCTGGCTGGATTTGGACCAGCGCAAGCCTAGGGTCAAGGTGGCAGATCGCCCCGCAAAGCGCCTTTAGAACAAGCCTTCGACATTTCCTTCGCTATTCAGCCGGATAACTTCGGCAGAAGGCACACGTGGCAGACCCGGCATTGTCATGATCTCACCGCAAATCGCGACGATGAAACCAGCCCCTGCCGACAAGCGCACTTCGCGCACCGGCACCGAGTGACCTGTTGGCGCGCCGCGCAGGTTCGGGTCGGTCGAGAAGGAATATTGCGTCTTGGCCATACAGACCGGCAGATGCCCGTAGCCGGCATCCTCCCAAGTCTTCAGCTGCGCCCGGATCGACTTGTCGGCCAGAACATCATCCGCATGATAGATGCGCTTGGCGATGGTTTCGATCTTTTGCATCAGCGGCATTTCGTCAGGATAAAGCGGGGCAAAGTTTGCAGCGCCACTTTCAGCCAATTGCACAATGCGGTTGGCCAATTCTTCGATCCCGACAGACCCCAATGCCCAATGCTTGCACAAGATCGCCTCGGAGCCTTGCGACTTCACGTAGTCTTTGACCGCTTGCACTTCGGCGTCTGTGTCAGAAACGAAATGGTTGATCGCGACGACAACCGGCACACCAAAGCTTTTGATGTTCCCGATATGACGGCCAAGGTTAGGGCAACCCTTTTGCACGGCGTCAACATTTTCGGCGCCCAGATCAGCTTTGGCAACGCCGCCATTCATCTTCATGGCGCGGACCGTGGCGACCAGAACCACCGCGTCAGGGGCGATGCCCGCTTTGCGGCACTTGATGTTCATGAACTTTTCAGCGCCAAGATCGGCCCCGAAACCAGCCTCGGTCACCACATACTCGCCCAGTTTCAGCGCGGTCTTGGTGGCGATCACAGAGTTACAGCCATGTGCGATATTGGCAAACGGGCCGCCATGCACAAAGGCCGGATTGTTTTCCAAAGTCTGCACGAGGTTTGGCTGCATCGCGTCTTTAAGCAAAACCGTCATTGCGCCGTCGGCCTTAAGATCACGGCAATAGATCGGGGATTTATCGCGACGATACGCGACCACAATATCGCCCAGACGCTTTTCAAGATCGGCCAAATCATTGGACAGGCACAAGATCGCCATGACTTCCGAGGCCACTGTAATGTCAAAACCGGTCTGACGCGGGAAGCCATTGGCCACACCGCCAAGATTCACAACCACATCGCGCAGCGCGCGGTCGTTCATGTCCATCACCCGACGCCAAACGATGCGGCGCGCATCGACATCCAATTCGTTGCCCCAATAGATATGGTTGTCGAGCATCGCCGAAAGCAGGTTATGGGCCGAGGTAATCGCATGGAAATCACCGGTGAAATGCAGGTTCATCTCTTCCATCGGAACGATTTGGGAATAACCGCCGCCGGCAGCGCCACCCTTCATCCCGAAGTTCGGGCCAAGTGACGCCTCGCGGATACAAACCACGGCTTTCTTGCCGATGCGGTTCAAACCGTCGCCCAGACCCACGGTTGTTGTGGTCTTGCCTTCGCCCGCAGGTGTCGGGTTGATCGCCGTAACCAAGATCAACTTGCCATTTTTGCGATCCGCCAAAGAGGCGATAAACTCTTGGCTGACTTTGGCTTTGTCATGGCCATAAGGCAACAAATGCTCGGTCGGAATGCCAAGTTTTTCCCCAATTTTCTGGATAGGCTGTTTTTTTGCTTCACGAGCAATTTCGATATCTGTTTTGAAAGCCATCTTAAATATCCCTTGAAAACCGGCGCACCCGGCGTGCTTGGCTCTGGTGTAACGGGGCAAGTTTCGACACGCAGGAGTGTTTCCGACACATCCGCAACCAAATTCGCCAGCCGAAGTTTCCCATCGGAAATAAAGCGGCGCTCCAGAACCAGAGTTCAGTTTCGAGGGTTTGGGATAGCAGAGGTGGGAAAGTGTTAAACGGTCAAGGTGAAAAACAAGCGCCGGAATGACAGCAAAGCGCCACCATCAGGTAAAAGCGGATAGGCCGCCCCCAATGCCGCATCATAAGCCGCGCAAAACTGCGTCGCTTCCTGTGCGTTCAGCTTTTCCACGATAGAGCGCATCACCGTGCTTTGGGTGAATTCCCGCACGGGATGCCCGGCACCCACAGGGTTCAGGCGCTGCACATAATCCGTTTCCCAAACCGAAACCGTGCCGTAAGGCGCCAACAGCGACCAATAATACACCGAAGAGGCGACCGGAGACACCTGCACCTCGTCAAAACGATCCGGGAACATCGAAGCTGCGATATCCCGCAAGAAGCGATGTGACGGTGCCCCCCATTGACGTGGCATTTGCACGGCCAATGTTCCACCCGGTGCCAGCATCTCGGCCAACCGAGGCATCAACACGTCATGATCCGGCAGCCACTGCAGGGCGGCATTGGAAAAGATCAATGCAGGCGCGCGCGCGGCACGCCAATCGGCAATATCGGTGTCTTCCAGCGCAGCATATACCCCCGTCTGTGCTGCTGCGTCGCGCATCGCAGGCGAATGGTCGACCCCAAGCAGCTTGCGGTCTTTGAACCATTCCGACAAGGCCGGACCAACCGCACCACTGCCACAGCCAAGGTCCACCACATCACCGTCGGGCAAACGGCCTATCTGCGCTAGAAGATCAATCGCAGGGCGCAGGCGCAGGCCCTGAAATAATCCGTAGGCCCGCGGGTTCCAATCGGTTTGAGGCATAAGACGCTCCACTGATACCGGTCCGGTTATCGGGCGCAGTCGATCCTATGGCAACCTTTTCCCTCTGTTTCGACAGGAATGGTCTGCCTTCGCAGACCCAAAAAGCACACCGCCGCAGGGGGACCCGCGGCGGTGCTAAAGGATTGAAGCCATTTTAGGCGGAAGGTTCTGGCTCCATGCCGCCCTTCGGCACCTTCGGTTTGGTCTTGGGAATAGACAGCACCGAGACCGGCTCTCCACCCGAAGGCTTGTCGGCATCATCATCGCCGCCCAAAGGTTCGCCCGCAATGACCTTCTGAATCTCGTCGCCCGTCAGGGTTTCGTATTCCAGCAAGCCCTGCGCAAGGCGCTCAAATTGCACCGCATGCTCTTTGATGATCTGGACCGCGCGGGCATAGCCCTCGTCGACGATCATCTTGACCTCTTTCTCGATCAAGGTTTTCGTTTCGGCCGAGACCGAGAAGCCACCCGTATTACCCTGATAGCCTTCTGCCGCTTCGGTGTAATCGATATTGCCAATCACATCCGACATGCCCCAGCGCATCACCATTGCGCGGGCCACCGCAGTCACATTCTGAATGTCACCCGAAGCGCCACTCGAAACCCGGTCTTCACCCCATTTGAAGATTTCGGCCGCTTTACCGGCCATCCCCATGGCGATCCGATCCTTCATCTGGTCCTTGTGCCAGCTATTGCGGTCCAGTTCGGGCAGGCTCATCACCATACCCAAAGCACTGCCGCGTGGAATAATCGTGGCTTTGTAAACCGGATCACATTTCGGCAAGATCACACCCACAATCGCGTGGCCTGCTTCGTGATATGCTGTCATTTCCTTGTCTTCTTGCGACATGACCATCGAGCGCCGTTCAGCCCCCATCATGACCTTGTCCTTGGCATGCTCAAAGTCATGCATCGTCACAAACCGGCGCCCAACCCGGGCAGCGGTCAATGCGGCTTCATTCACGAGGTTCGCAAGATCAGCACCCGAAAAGCCCGGTGTGCCGCGCGCAATGATCCGCAAATC
>JBLIGH010000240.1:0-5481 GCA_047636855.1 Pseudorhodobacter sp. | reverse complement strand
TGACCCCGCGCGCCGCGCATTGAGACATGGAAATTCACCAATTCGCCGTCCAACAACACCGTTTCGATACCGCCATAGGTCGGATCGAAGGCCGCGCGCCCCGCCACCTCTTCCCCCGTCGGCGCACAGGCCGACAGGCTGGCGAAAGCCAGCATGGGAAGTGAGAAGGTGGCGCGCTGGAACATCGGTTACTCCGCCGCCAAAGGCGCGGTTTCGCGCGCTTTGGATTGCGCCGAAAGCTCGCCCATCAAAGCCGAAGCCCGCGCGATGGCATTGGTCAGGTAGAAATCCTTCACCGCATAGCGAAAATCGGCCTTGGCCGGGTCACGCAGCGGGATCCGGGTCCATTTATTGTCCGGCACATCGTCAATCGCGCGCAAATGCGGAACCGCCGCGATAAGGGCCTTGCGCAGTGCCGCAATACTGTCCCAAGGCAATGTCGCGCTCAACTCGCCCGAAAGGGCACGCAGAACGGCCCAGTTTTCCTTGGCCTCGCCCGGCGCAAAACCGGCACGCGCGGCAAGCTGCGGGCGACCTTCAGTATTGACGAACAGACCAGATTCTTCGGTATAAGCCGCGCCCGGCAGGATGATATCCGCACGGTGCGCACCACGGTCACCGTGGCTGCCTTGATAAATCACGAACGGACCCGCCGCGATTTCCACCTCGTCAGCCCCCAGATTATAAACGACTTCGGCCCCATCAAGCGCAGCAGTCAGCCCGCCTTCGGTCACAGCGCCCACATCCATCGCCCCCACACGCGCCGCAGCCGTGTGCAATATCAACAACTTGCTATCCGAGGCTTCCGCCATCTTCATCGCTTGGCTCAAAACCGCATCGCCGTCCGCCTCGTTCAAAGCGCCCTGCCCGACAATAACGATCGACGGATTGGCCTTGATTTCATCGCCGCAAGCGGTCCCTGCCAGCGCAGTCAATGCCGCGCGGTCGCTGCCTTTATGGTTGTAGTCGAACGTCAGATCAACGGCAGGCCCGATCAGATCAATATTGCACCCCAAGCTCCAAGCCTTACGGATGCGCGCATTCAAAACCGGGGCTTCCAGACGCGGGTTCGTACCGATCAGCAAGATATATTTCGCCGCATCGATGTCTTCGATCGCCGCAGTACCGACATAGGCGGACCGATTGCCTGCTGGCAACTTGGCACCGTCAGTTCGGCATTCCACACGGCCACCCAAGCCTTCAACCAGTGTCTTGAGACTAAAGGTCGCCTCGACCGGGGCCAGATCGCCGACCAAACCGGTGATTTTCTTGCCCTTCATCGCGGCAGCAGCGGCCGCAAGCGCCTCTGGCCAGCCCGCTTTGCGCAATGTGCCATTTTCGCGGATATAAGGCGTATCAAGACGCTGGCGACGCAAACCATCCCAAACGAAACGGGTTTTGTCGGAGATCCATTCCTCGTTCACGCCATCATGATTGCGCGGCAATATGCGCATCACTTCACGACCCTTGGTATCCACCCGAATATTCGCGCCCAAAGCATCCATCACATCGATGGTTTCGGTTTTCGACAGCTCCCACGGGCGGGCGGTGAAGGCATAGGGTTTGGAGGTCAGCGCGCCAACCGGGCAAAGATCAATGATATTGCCTTGCAGATTACTGTCGAGCGTCTGGTTCAAATAGCTGGTGATTTCCGCATCTTCGCCGCGCCCGGTTTGGCCCATTTGGCTGATGCCCGCGACCTCGGAGGTGAAGCGCACGCAGCGGGTGCAAGAGATACAGCGCGTCATGGTCGTGGCAACCAATGGGCCCAGATCAAGATCTTCGGACGCCCGCTTTGGCTCGCGGTAACGCGAGAAGTCCACGCCGTAAGCCATTGCCTGATCTTGCAAATCGCATTCACCACCCTGGTCGCAGATCGGGCAATCCAACGGGTGATTGATCAGCAAAAACTCCATCACACCTTCACGGGCCTTTTTGACCATAGGCGAGTTGGTTTTGACGACGGGCGCCTGACCTTCGGGGCCGGGCCGCAAATCTTTGACCTGCATCGCGCAGCTTGCGGCGGGCTTTGGGGGACCGCCCACAACCTCGACCAGACACATGCGGCAATTGCCCGCAATCGTCAGCCGCTCATGATAGCAAAAGCGCGGAATTTCCACGCCAGCCTGTTCGGCGGCCTGAATGATCGTCATTGCGCCATCAACTTCGACTTCGATACCGTCGATGATGATTTTCTTGAGGTTGGACATGCCTTTACTCCGCCGCCATCTTTGAACAACTTTGGGTTTTCCAGAGCTGCGCTTCTTTTACATAGGACCAGCTGAAAGCGTGATCACTATCGCCATGGTCTTCGTGATGTTGCCACCGCGATTGCCCTTCGGAAACATCCGGGCAATGCCCCACAGGGACCCACCACATCACGAAATTGCCATTGCCAGCCGCATCATACCATTCCGCTTTACGCGCATAATATTGCCGGTGGATGCTGTTCCAAACGAATTGCTCTAGGCTGGCCACGTCTTGCCAAACCGACAGGGTCGAGGCCATCCGGGGATTGCCACCCAAAGCACCTTGCGGGTCGTTTTGGGCCGCATCCATCTCATCGTCGCAAAGCCGCCAGATAAAGCCGGGCGCCTTCGCTGCAATGCCGTTGACCAAATCCAAGCCGTCGACAAAATCCTTGACCCGGGGATCATCCCAATCATGCTTCAGCGTGCCAAAGTTGAACTCTGCCAGATGCATTCCCATCATGCGCAGCCCCCCATAATCAGCCATGCATCGACCTGAAACCGGTCGCGTATCGTGGCATTCGCACGCCTGTTGCAAAACTGATCTGCTGCGCGACGCGCCTCGGCCCCTTCCCAATTGGCGAAAGGCTTGCCGGTCCGCCGGACTTGCACTGCGCCAGCGCTGGTTTTGCCAACGTCATAAGAGACACCGTCCAATACAATCGGTCCGCGCGCCACCGGTGCGGCGGGCGCTGAAACACAAGCCGAAAGGGCCAGTGCGCCGATTGCAAAAGGAAGGACCGGATGCATCATTCAGCCGCCATTGCCCCCATACGGCCCGTTTTCTTGGCCTTGATCCGATCTTCGATTTCCTCGCGGAAATGCCGCACGAGGCCCTGAATAGGCCAAGCCGCCGCATCGCCAAGCGCGCAGATCGTGTGACCTTCGACTTGTTTGGTCACCGACAGCAGCATGTCGATTTCCTCGACCTCTGCCTCGCCGCGCACCAAACGGTCCATGACGCGCATCATCCAGCCAGTGCCTTCGCGGCAAGGCGTGCATTGGCCACAAGACTCGTGCTTGTAAAATTTCGACAGGCGCCAGATCGCCTTAATCACATCGGTGCTTTGATCCATCACGATCACTGCCGCAGTCCCAAGGCCCGACTTTTGCTCGCGCAGCCAGTCGAAATCCATGATCGCGTCTTCACATTGCGCCGCATTCAGCATCGGCACCGATGACCCGCCGGGGATCACCGCTTTGATGTTTTTCCAGCCGCCGCGCACACCGCCGCAATGCCGTTCCAGCAGTTCTTTCAGCGAAATAGACATCGCCTCTTCCACCACACAAGGGTTCATCACATGGCCCGAGATACCAAACAGCTTGGTGCCCGCATTGTTCGGGCGACCGAAGCCTGCAAACCAACCCGCCCCCCGGCGCAGGATGGTCGGCACGACAGCGATGGATTCCACATTGTTCACCGTGGTCGGGCAGCCGTAAAGGCCAGCGCCCGCCGGGAACGGTGGCTTCATCCGCGGCATGCCCTTCTTGCCCTCAAGGCTTTCCAACAGTGCGGTTTCTTCGCCGCAGATATAAGCCCCTGCGCCGTGATGCAGATAACAGTCAAAATCCCAGCCCGAACCGGCGGCATTCTTGCCCAAAAGCCCCGCGTCATAGCATTCGTCAATCGCGGCCTGCAGCGCCTCTTTTTCGCGAATATATTCGCCGCGAATATAGATGTAGCACGCATGTGCGCCCATCGCGAAGCTTGCGATCAGCGCGCCTTCGATCAACGTATGAGGATCATGGCGCATGATCTCGCGGTCTTTGCAGGTACCGGGTTCGGATTCGTCAGCATTGATCACCAAATAAGAGGGGCGACCATCGCTTTCCTTGGGCATGAACGACCATTTCAGACCGGTCGGAAAGCCCGCCCCGCCGCGGCCGCGCAGCCCAGAGGCTTTGACCTGATCCACCAGCCAGCCGCGCCCATTGGCGATTATTCCCGCCGTTCCATCCCAATGGCCACGCTTTTTCGCGCCCGCAAGCGAGCGGTCGTGCATCCCGTAAAGATTGGTGAAGATCCGATCTTGATCTTTCAGCATGTCATGCCCTCAATTGCCATCCGCATCAGCTTTGCGCTGACGCCAGATCCGAAAAGTTACAAGCAGCGCGAAGCAGAACCCTGCCAACGCCGCCAGATCAAACAAAAAGACAAACCGGGCCGGCAGGCCTAGCGCGCCGCCCAACCATTGCGCACCCAGCCACAGGGCCATCGTCGCAACCAAAACAATCGCAACCAGACGCGCCTGCGCCGCTTGCTTTTGCTCTGAAAGGCTGGGTTTACGGATCATCTTTAATAGTCATTCGTTTTGGCGCGGATCAGGAATGCTTCCATCCCGACTTCGCCGATAAGCTTTGCCTGTGGCACCCAATTGTCGCGGGTAACACGGCCCTTAAACCCCTTCAGGTTGCCATCCATCCAAGCGATTTCCGCCGCGCCCCAAGCAGCGATCTGATCAAAGTGGAAGACCCCCATCGAATGGCAGAGCTTTTCCAGCACAGGGCCGATGCCTTCGATTTTTTTCAAATCATCAGGCTGACCACCGCGCGCCGCCTTAAGGCCGGTTGGCTTTACCCCACCTTCTGCGGTCACAGGGGCCGCAGGCTTGGCTTCGACTGCCTTGGCCGCTTTCACGGGTGCGGCTTTCGCTTTCACAGGTGTGGCTTTTGGCGCTGCCGCTTTGGGGGAGGCAACGGCGACCGCCGCCGCAGGTTTCGGGGCCGCAGCTTTCGGGGCCGCAGCTTTCGGGGCCGCAGCTTTCGCTTTTGGTTTGGTAGCACCACCCAGCCATGGCGTCAGAATGGGCACTTCCGTCCCATCAATCCGCTTGACCGTGTCGCCAATATCCACCGCAGCCTGAGCCGAGGCGTTATACTTCGGCCGCCCTGTTGCGAACTCCGTAAGGCTGGTCAAACCCGACAAAGGCTCGGCAGCATAGCGGCCGTTTTGCGGGCCGGGAACCGGCACCTCCCCCTTGGAAAAACGTGCAATCAAGTCGCGCAGCTTCTCGGGTGTTAGATCTTCGTAATAATCCTTGCCGATCTGGGCCATCGGCGCGTTGGTGCAAGCGCCCAAGCATTCGACCTCTTCCCAAGAAAACTTGCCATCGGCAGACAGGGAATGTGGCTTTTCATTAATCAGCTCTTTGCAAATCGCAACCAGATCTTCGGCGCCGCAAATCATGCAAGACGTCGTTCCGCAAATCTGGATATTGGCAATAGAGCCAAC
>JBLIGH010000239.1:0-5505 GCA_047636855.1 Pseudorhodobacter sp. | reverse complement strand
AGGCTTGGTAACTGATACATACCACTTCCCCTTACGCTTCTCTAACGTGCTTGGGTGGTACCGCTGGAAATTAAAGTTTTTCATGCCCATAATAGGTTCCATTTTAGGTTCCCATGTCAAGCTATATGCTTGTTTATAATGAATTAAGGTAGATGGTGCATATTGCTCACCTAACATCACCTTAACAAAGCCAATGCCGCGAAAGCGTTTGAGGGGTCGTTTTCGCGCAACATTGCCGCGCTGTTCCGCCGTAGTTTGCGGGCGCAAGCATTCCGCCCAATGGAGGCCGCCGATGTACACCCTTTACTATGCACCTGATAATGCATCGATGATCATTCGGCTGGCGTTGGACGAGGCAGGTCTGCCTTACCGCACCCAGCTTCTGGACCGCCAAATCCACGAACAAGACGGCGCAGATTACCGCAAGCTGAACCCAAGCGGATTGATCCCGACGCTGATCACCCCGCATGGCCCGATCTCTGAAACCGCCGCCTGTCTGTTGTGGCTGGCCGATACCCACCCAGAGGCCAATCTGGCACCGCCCCACGGCACCCCTTTGCGCGTAGGTTTTCTGAAATGGTTGTTTTTCTTATCGAATACAGCCCATGCAGACCTGATCCAGATACTCTACCCAGCGCGATATGCAGCCCCGGAAGGCATGGCAGGCCACGCGGCTTTGTTGCGCGCCCGGATGACGCAGCATTATGCATTGCTGAACGAGGCTGCCACGACAGTGCCGGAATTGTTCGCGCCGCCCTCGATGCTGACGCTTTATATCATGGCCTTGTTGCGGTGGTCCGTATTGTACCCGTGCGATGCCGGTCGTTGGTTTAACATCCGTGACTACCCGGCTTTACACGCACTGGCGCTATTGCAAGAACCGCGCGCCGCGACGCAAATTGCAATCACAGCCGAAGGTCTGGGCCAAACGCCCTTTTCCAATCCTCAAGTCCCCGCGCCGCCCGAAGGCAGCGCCACCTGAAAGGCCTCAAATGTTTCTCTCGGTCCTCGATATGTTCAAATTGGGTATTGGCCCTTCGTCCTCGCACACCATGGGGCCGATGGTGGCAGGGGCGGCCTTTCTGGACATCCTGCGGCAAAGCCCGTTTCAGGCCTATGGCTTGCGGGCAACCTTGCATGGCAGTCTGGCCTTTACCGGCATTGGCCATGCCACAGACCGCGCCACGATCCTGGGGCTCGCGGGTTTCAGGCCACATGATTATGACGCGGTAAAAGCCGATGCAACGCTGGCGCAAATCCGCGAGACCAAAACAATTCACGCCCCCGGCCTTGGCCCATTGCGATTCGATCTGAATGCCGATCTGCTGTTTGACTATGGCCCCAACCTGCCCGGCCACGCCAATGGCATGGTGTTGCGCGCAACCGATGCGCAAGGCGATGTGATCTTGTCAGAGACCTATTATTCAATCGGCGGTGGGTTTGTGTTGACCGAAGCCGAGCAGGCCGCCGCCAGTTCGGTCAAAGCCAGCCAGCGCTCTGACGTGCCCTACCCGTTCCAAACCGCCGCCGAGATGTTGGAAATGGCGCAGGCTTCGGGGTTGACGATTGCGGCAATGAAACGCCAAAACGAATTGCACTTTCGCAGTGCGGCCGAATTGGACAAGGGCATCGCCCGTGTCTGGGAGGTGATGAATGATTGCATCAATCGCGGAATGGCGGGCAGCGGTATCTTGCCCGGCGGGCTGAAAGTGCGCCGGCGGGCCAAGGGGATTTACGACGCGCTGATGGCCGAACGCGGGCTGAACATGAACGCGCCGCACACGATCAACGATTGGATGGCGCTTTACGCGATGGCCGTGAACGAGGAAAACGCGGCGGGGGGTCAGGTGGTCACCGCCCCGACAAATGGTGCGGCAGGCGTCGTGCCCGCCGTGATCCGCTACTATTTGGACCATGTTCCGGGCGCGAGCCTCAGCAAAATGCCGGACTTCTTGCTGACCGCAGCGGCGATTGGCGGGCTTTGCAAACATAACGCCTCGATCTCGGGCGCGGAATGTGGCTGTCAGGCCGAGGTCGGATCAGCCGCCGCCATGGCCGCAGCAGGGCTTGCAGCCGTTCTGGGCGGCAGCGCCAAACAGATCGAAAATGCCGCCGAAATCGCGCTAGAGCATCACCTTGGTATGACCTGCGACCCGGTCGCGGGGTTGGTGCAAGTGCCTTGCATCGAGCGCAACGGCTTGGGGGCTATCAAAGCCGTCTCTGCCGCCAGCCTTTCGCTGCGCGGTGACGGCGACCATTTGGTCAGTCTGGATGCCTGTATCGAGACGATGCGCCAAACCGGGCTGGATATGCACGAAAAATACAAGGAAACCTCGCTGGGGGGCTTGGCAGTTAATGTTCCCAACTGCTGAACGGCGCGGCCCCTTTCGCCCGGCTTGCAGCGCGATCTGACCCGCGCCAGCGCTGGCGCGCTGATCCGCAAGTTGGATCCGGCGGTTTGCACCGGGCGGCGGCTGCGCAATTCAGGCCGCCGCCCGCTAAACCTTAAGCTTGCGCTTCAGATATCCGGTTTTGCGCAAAGTGCTGTACAGGGTGAATTCCGCTTTATTGCGTTCCAAAAATCGTGCCAGTACCGCGTCGCTAAGCGTGTAATCTGTCTGATCCGCCTCGGGCGAGACGTTTCGATACGGCAGTTCCAAGTTTTGCCCTATCCGCTTGCTCAAGAACTTGGTCAGCTTGTCCAACTGGCGATAATCAAACAGATGATCGACCTTCAGTGTTTGGCCATCCCAACCGACAAAGCGATCTTGCCGCCCGACGCGGGCAAAGGCAGGCGAGTTTTTTTGCAAATATGCCTCGATAAACTGCTCAAAACTGACATCGCTGGTGCTGTTGGGGGTCTGAAGCAATTGCTTGCGCAGCCGGTAGCGATACCAGCTTTGCATCCTGCGCAAAGGTTCGCGCATGACAGCCACGGTTTCAGCGGGGCTGCCGAACGCAATGAACATTGCGTTGGAATGATAGCGTTGATAGCCGCCAATTCCGGTATGTCGCTGGGCTTGCGACCAAAGGGGATCGATGAAAGGCGCCAGCATCGCGCGCAAGGCCAAAGACCCGGTTTTCGGCGCTTCCAACACCACCAACTTCTGCGCAGCCAAAACAAGCACCTGCCTGTAACCTCCCATTCCTTTTTTAGCTATACTAGGCGCGTTTGAGAAAGGTTAACAGAGGAACTCATATTTCCGCCCTTGGCAAGCAGCCGCAAAAACGGCACTTCCCTGTGACGCGGCCATATGGCCGTAAGCAGATTGTCCTCCCCCCATCTCCGCGCTTTCTTCGGTCACGGGTAAAACAGGAAAGCCCGACATGACAAAACTCAGCGAAAGCACCGACCGCATTCTTCCCGGTGTCATGTTGATGCTGGCCTTTTGTGCTTTGGCCCCGATGCTGGATGTTTCGGCCAAACTGGCCTCGGCGACCTTGCCCGTCAGTCAGATTGTCGCCGCCCGATTCGTTGTACAGGGGGCCTTGATGCTGCCGGTTGCCTTGCTGATGCGGGTGCAGTGGCGGATCAATGGCGCGATGCTGGGGCTGGTGTTTTTGCGTGCCATCATGCTGATCGCTGCGACCTATTGCTTTGTCGCGGCGGTTTCGGTGATGCCAATTGCCGATGCCTTGGCCATCGCCTTTGTCGAGCCGTTTCTTTTGCTGTTGTTGGGCCGCATGATCTTTGGCGATGAGGTTGGCCCGCGCCGCATCCTTGCCTCGGCTGTGGGTTTTGCCGGCGCGCTTTTGGTCATCCAACCCTCTATTTCCGCCTTCGGTTGGGTGGCGCTGTTTCCACTTGGCACCGCTTTCACCTTTGCGGCCTATATGTTGGTGACCCGCGCCATGTCGCGATCTTTGCACCCTGTGGCGATGCAGTTGCACACATCGTTTGCCGGTATCGCCCTTTTGGTGCCACTGCTTTGGGCGATGAACGATGGTCCCATTGCCCTTCTTGATGTCATACAGCCAGAAGGCCTTGCCTGGCTTTGGCTGTTCGGCGTCGGTTTTTGGGGCTCGCTGTCCCATATCTGCATGACCTACGCGCTGAAATTTGCGCCTTCTGCCACGCTGGCCCCGCTGCATTATGTCGAGATCGTCTCGGCTGTCGCATTGGGCTATTTGGTGTTTGGCGATTTCCCGAATTGGTTAACATGGGCTGGTATCGCCGTGATCTCTGGCTCTGGCCTCTATATCATTCACCGCGAAAGACTGGCGGCCCATAGCGCTGTCACGCAGCCCACCCCCACGCGCTAAGGCCAGCGAGGCGCCGCCAACACCCCGTCCAGCGCCGTGTTTAATCGCGCGCGCGGCAAAATCACCAGCATCCCCGGCGCGTTCATTTGCAAATCCACTGGTCCCAGCGCCGCGTTAGAGGTGCCGCCGCGCCCGTCCGGGGCAAAGTCGATGCCCGCAATCGGCCAGCGCAACCCGTCAGACTGCCCCGTCACGCAAGCCATCGCAAACAGGCTGAAACGGTCGCCCGCCCGCATGTTCAGCCTCAGCTTAGGCGGCGCCACAAAGATCACGTCGTCGCGCCCGATCAACACCACAGGCCGCCCCGCGCGCCGCACCAGAACCGATAGAACCGACAGCTCGTGATCGACACGCCCGCCAAGGCAACCTAGGGCCAAAATAAATGGCGCATCGATATTGCGCAGGCATTTGTCGAAATCCGTGCTGTCTTGTTCGGTGATCGCATGCACCTTTGCCCCCAGCTTGCCCCTTGTTTGCGGCGAAATGGAATCCATATCTCCAATAACGGCGACCGGTTCGGCCCCAAGGGCCAAAGCACGGTCCGCGCCACCATCAGCGGCCACCAGCATTGGCGCGCGCGCCAGTGCAGCGGTCAGGTCACGCGCCAAGACTGGGCCGCCAGCAAGCAAAGTCACCCCATTAGGGGAATAGACAATCGAGGGATTCATAGGGATACTGGTTTCTAATTAAGGCATAATCAGCGCGGTTGGACACAAACAATCCTTCAAATCACCCCTATCTGTCCACGGAATTGAACATAGTTGGCAGCCATATAGGGCACTGAGTTCATAAAAGGGCGAGTTATCCGATGGTCGGGGCGAGCAAAATTCTTACAGTATCTTACGGAACCTTCTCGTGCACATTGGAGGGCTTTGACGAGCCTTTCAACACCATGAAGGCGATTGCAGAGTATTTTCGCGATCTTGCAGCCGATGACAGATATTTTGGGGCAGAACCGCCCACACCGGATGCAGCCATGCTGCACCAGATTGCAGAGCGCGAGGTCCGCCGCAAGGTGGAAGCGCGGATTGAGGATAATGGCGTTGTTTTACGGGCAAGTGAAGATCACACGCCACAGGCCAATCCCGTCCCAACCAAACAAACCGGCATTGCAAAGCCCGCCGGTCTGTCGCACCAAGCCAAAGTCGTGCCAGCCCAGCAACCCTATGAGGATGCGCCGGCAAGCGATGCTGCATCGCAACCCTTGGCTGCTGCAAATTTAGCAGACAGTACCCTTTCCGA
>JBLIGH010000238.1:0-5538 GCA_047636855.1 Pseudorhodobacter sp. | reverse complement strand
GGCAACAAGATCGGCGGGCTTGAGGCCCAACTTGACCGCATCTTGTGGGTGAACCTCGACGAACGGTTCGGCAAGGTGCTGGCTTAGACGCGGCGATTTGGCGCTGCGAGTCATGGTGTGCCACTGATCGCGAATGCGCCCGGTGTTCAGCCGGAACGGCAAGTCGGATGTCAAGGATTGTGGTCCGCGCGGCGTGATCGGTAACATCTTGGCGCGGCCAGTGGCGGTGTGGAAATGCCCCTCGGCAAAAAAACGCCCGCCTTTTTGCCGCGCATTCAACGGCCAGGTAAAAGGGTTCATCGCGGCGTAATCGGCATCGCTGATCAGCGTGTGATCAGAGATGTCAAAATCGCTGCCAAGCGCGCCTGCCATGCCGGAAAGCCCCGCGTATTCGCGGTAAATAGTGGCGGCATTGGGCCAGGAAAACCCATCTGACCAACCCATTTGCACCGCGAAATCCGCTAATATCTGCCAATCGTCGCGTGCCAGCCCCGGCGCAGGTAAGGCGCGCCGTTGACGGCTGATTGTGCGGTCTGAATTGGTGACAGTGCCTTCCTTTTCGGCCCAAGCCGTCGCGGGCAACAGCACATGCGCCAGCCGCGCGGTATCGGTTTGTGCGGTAATATCGGACACCACCACAAAAGGGCAGACCGATAGGGCCTTTGCCACTTCATCCGCGTCGGGCATCGAAACCACCGGATTGGTGTGGATGATCCAGATCGCCTTGATCTGCCCCAAACCCACGGCGCGGAACATATCAACCGCTTTCAGACCCGGTTTTGCGGCCATCGCCGGGGCATTCCAATGCGCTTTTACAGCGGCGCGGTGGTTTTCGTTTTCCAGGTCAAGATGGCAGGCCAGCATATTGGCAAGCCCGCCAACCTCGCGCCCGCCCATCGCATTGGGCTGACCTGTGGCGGAAAACGGCCCCATGCCGGGGCGCCCGATGCGCCCGGTCGCCAAATGGCAGTTCAATATTGCATTGACTTTGTCGCTGCCGCTGCTCGACTGGTTGATGCCCTGACTGTAAAGCGTGACAACCTTTTCGGTCCCGACCCAAAGGTCAAAAAACGCCTGCAATTGCGCATCGCTCAAACCGGTCATCGCGAGGTCGGAGGCCTGCGCGCAAGCCAAAGCCTGCTGGTAACCATCGACATGAGCGCGAAAATCTGTGGCAGCACCGCGCGCGTCAATCTGTCTTAACAGCCCGTTGAAAAGGGCCGCGTCAGCGCCGGGTGAAATCGCCAAGTGCAGGTCCGCGATATCGCAAGTGGCCGTGCGGCGCGGGTCGATGACAACGACGCGCATGTCTGGCCGCGCCGCCTTGGCCGCAACAAGGCGCTGGTACAAAACCGGGTGGCACCAAGCCAGATTGGAGCCCGTCAGCACAACCAGATCGGCCAGTTCCAGATCCTCGTACAGCCCCGGCACCGTATCACTGCCAAAGGCGCGCTTGTGCCCGGCCACGGAAGAAGCCATGCACAGCCGCGAATTGGTGTCGATATTGGCCGAACCGATGAAACCCTTCATCAGTTTATTGGCTGCGTAGTAATCTTCCGTCAGCAACTGACCCGAGACGTAGAAGGCAACGGAATCGGGTCCGTATTCTGCAATTGCAGCGCTGAATTTCTGCGCAACAAGGCTTAGCGCCGTGTCCCAATCTGCATCCTCGCCGTTGATGCGGGGTGAAAGCAGGCGGTCGTCAAGGCCAACCGTCTCTGCAAGGGCGGAGCCTTTGGAACATAGGCGGCCAAAATTTGCAGGGTGATCGGGGTCGCCGCGAACGGTCAGGCCCTTGTCGTCCTGCCCCAACAAAACGCCGCAGCCGACGCCGCAATAGGGGCAGGTGCTGCGGATTTCGGTATTCATGCGGCACTGGCCCTGATCAGACGCGTCGCATCCAGCAAAATACGACCGTTTTGCACCTGCACAGGGTAGGTCGAGACCGCCCCCACATCTGCGCCCAAGGCCTGACCGGTTGCCATGTCAAACACCCAATTGTGCAGCGGGCAGGTCACTTGGGTGCCGTGTACGATACCCTCGGATAAGGGGCCGCCTTTGTGGGGGCAGCGATCTTGAAGCGCGTAGACCTCGTCTCGTGCGGTGCGAAACACGGCCACGCAGCCATGCTGCGTTTTCACAACGCGCGACCCTTGTTGGGGGATGTCCTCCAATGCAGCGATATCCAACAACGTCATTCTGCTGCCTCCATCCCCAAATCGGCCAAACCGGCCCATTCTTTTTTGTTGTCGGCGGCCACATGTGCCGCCCAGGGGTCATGCTGATACACGGATTGGCTGATCCTGAAGCGATCATACAAGGCACGGCGGTTTTCCAGGTCGGCGATTTGTTCCACACACCAATCCAAACCGACCTTGGCCACCCATTTGTAGACCCGGTGCAGATAGCGCGCGTTCTCGCGGTAAAGCTGGGTGAACGCTGCGACGACCTCTAAGACCTCGGCCTCTGTTTCGACTTTGCACAGAGGTTCGGTTTCCTTGACATCCATCCCTGCCGCACCCCCGACCGAAATTTCATAACCGCTATCGACGCAAACGATGCCGATATCTTTGCAAGTCGCCTCCGAACAATTGCGCGGGCAACCAGAAACGGCAAGCTTCAGTTTGGCCGGGGTCCAGGACGCCCAAAGCAGCTTTTCCAGCTGAATGCCCAACCCGGTCGAATCCTGTGTGCCAAAGCGGCAGAACTCTGTCCCGACACAGGTTTTCACCGTCCGCAGGCCCTTGGAATAGGCATGGCCTGAGACCAACCCTGCGCTGTTCAGATCAGCCCAGATTGCCGGCAAATCCTGTTTCTTGACACCGAACATATCGATACGCTGACCGCCTGTGAATTTGATCATCGGCACATCGTATTTCTCTGCGGCATCGGCGATCGCGCGCAATTCTGCTGGGTTGGTCACACCGCCCCAGATGCGGGGCACAACGGAATAGGTGCCATCTTTTTGGATATTGGCGTGGTTACGCTCATTCACGAAGCGGCTTTGGCGGTCGTCTTCATAGTCCAGCGGCCAATCCGACAGCAGGTAATAATTCAGCGCGGGGCGGCATGAAGCACAGCCGCCAACCGTTTTCCATGCCAGTTCTTGCATCACCGCTGGGATCGATTTCAACCCCGAAGACTTGATCAATCGGCGCGCATCTTCATGCGTGTGATCGGTGCATTTGCACATCGGCGGGTTGGCGTTGGCGACAAATTCATCACCCAAGGTAACGGCCATGACCTGTTCGACCAAACCGGTACAAGTCCCGCAAGAGCTTGAGGCTTTGGTTTTCGCCCGAACGAGGTCTAACGTATTGGCCCCGGCCAGAACGGCGTCGACGATGCTTCCTTTGCAAATGCCGTTGCAGCCACAAATTTCCGCATTAAGCGGCAAGGCTGCAACGGCTGCCAACGGGTCCGATTGGGTACCCCCTTGATAGGCCGGGCCAAAGATCAGCGTGTCGCGCATGTCCGAGATATCGGTGCCGTCTTTGATCAAGCCATAGAACCAATTGCCGTCGGTGGTATCACCGTAAATCACGGCCCCGACCAACTTTTCACCATCTATGACCAATCGTTTATAAACCCCGCGCCCCGGATCGCGGAACACGATATCCTCGCGCCCCGGCGCATCGGCAAAATCACCGGCAGAGAACAAATCGCAACCCGTAACTTTCAACTTGGTCGCGGTTTGAACCGGGCGGAACGCAGCCTCTTTGCCCAGTAATGTCTGTGCCAAAATTTTCGCTTGATCATAAAGCGGCGCGACAAGGCCGAACAGTTGCTTGTCATGTTCCACGCATTCGCCGACCGCAAAGATCGACGGGTCAGAGGTGCAAAGCGCGTCATTTACCGTAATGCCACGCGCCACGTCCAACTGTGCGGCATTGGCAAGGCGAACTTCAGGGCGGATGCCAACTGCCATACAGACCAGATCGGCCTCGTACACTGTGCCGTCATCCAGCAAAACAGCCTCGACCCGGTCCTTGCCCAAGATCGCTTTTGTAGCGCCCTTGCAATGGATACGGATGCCTTTGGCCTCTAGCGATTTTTGCAAAAGATAGCCTGCGGCGGGGTCAAGCTGACGCTCCATCAGATGGCCCATCAGATGAATGACGGTGACTTCGGCACCGCGCAGCTGCATTCCCGCAGCGGCTTCCAGCCCCAAAAGGCCGCCGCCAATCACCACTGCTTTCGCACCGGGTTTTGCGGCGGCAACCATGGCTTCGGTATCTTCCAGGTCGCGGTAGGTCACGACGCCGGGCAGATCCTTGCCTTGAACCGGAATAATGAAAGGGGCCGATCCGGTTGCGATAACCAGCTTGTCATAAGGGGTCTTGCCCGTGGCCGAAATCACCACTTTGCGGTCCCGGTCAATTTGGGTCACATGCTCGCCAAAGCGGGTTTCGACATTATGATCGGCATACCAAGCGTCATCATGGGTGACGATCTCGGCATAGGTTTTCTCGCCCGACAGGACCGGAGACAGCATGATACGGTTATAATTACCGCGTGCTTCGCCGTTGAAAAGCGTGACGGAATAAGCGGTTGGATCTGTTTCAAACAAGGTTTCCAGCAAGCGACCAGAAGCCATCCCAGCCCCGATAATGACTAGTTTTTCAGGCATCATGCTGCATCCTTCTTTTTGTGCCCGTGTTCATATTCCTGCAAGAAGGCCAGAACTTCGGCACGGTAATGGTAGTAATCGGGGTGGTCGAGCAAGGCGCGGCGCGTGCGAGGGCGCGGCAGCTTTACCTCGGTGATTTTGCCGATCGTGGCTTGTGGGCCGTTGGTCATCATCACCACACGGTCCGCCAGCAAAATCGCTTCATCAACGTCATGGGTCACGCAAACGGCGGTGACTTTGGTCCGGCTCCAGACCTCCATCAGCACTTCTTGCAGCTCCCACCGGGTCAGGCTGTCGAGCATGCCAAACGGCTCGTCAAGCAGCAGCAACTTTGGCGACAGCGCAAAGGCGCGGGCGATGCCAACGCGCTGGCGCATACCGTTTGACATATCGGCCGCAAGTTTGTGCATCGCGTCGCCTAGGCCAACACGTTCCAGATAATATTCCACCACGTCTTGGCGTTCGGCGCGGCTGGCTTTGGGGTAAACCCGGTCAACCCCGATCGCTACGTTTTCGCGGGCGGTCAACCAGGGGAACAGATTGGGGGATTGGAACACCACGGCACGTTCGGGGTCAGCGCCTTCGACATGCATCCCATCAAGCTTGATCGCGCCTTTAGAGATGCTGTTCAGACCTGCAGCCATCGTCAAAACGGTGGATTTACCACAGCCAGAATGGCCAATCAGGGTGACAAACTCGCCCTTTTTCAGGGTCAGTTCGAAGTCTTCCACAACGGTCAGCGGGCCCTTGGGTGTTGGATAGACCTTATGCAATTGCGAGAATTGCAAATAGCGGTCGTCGGTAAAGCTTTGCGCCGCCTCGGTATAGGCTTTGGGCAAGGCATGGCGCGGTGTCAGGTTTGGCAAGGTGCGCGTCTCGGCCACCTTCGCGGCGATACCAACATCCAT
>JBLIGH010000237.1:0-5552 GCA_047636855.1 Pseudorhodobacter sp. | reverse complement strand
CCTTGCACCCGGCGATGTTGGTCTATTTGGATCAGGTCGCCTCGATTGGACCGGATTCGGCTGTCGGAAAGCGGCGTGGACGCGGGCTGAACGAAAACCTTGCGCGTGAGGTGATGGAGCTGCACAGCCTTGGCGTCAACGCGAACTACAGCCAGTCCGATGTGCGTGAAATGGCGGAATTGCTGACCGGCTTGGATGCCAACGCAGATGAAGGCTTTTTGTTCCACGAAAATTGGGCGCAGCCAGGCCCCGAGACTGTGCTGGGCAAAACCTATTCTGGCAAGGGTGTGACGCCGATCAAAGAAGCCCTGCAGGATTTGGCGCGGCGACCCGAAACCGCAAAGCACATCAGCTGGAAATTGGCAGTTCACTTCGTTTCGGATAAGCCGCCTGCTGAATTGATCGAGGCAATGACCGCGGCATATAGCGAACAAGGCGGCGACCTTTTTGCGGTCTATACTGCAATGCTCAACCATCCAGCGGCTTGGGAGCCACGGATGACCAAAGCGCGCCAGCCCTATGATTTTATTGTCGCCAGCCTGCGCGCGCTTGGCGTCAGCGGTGCTGCGGTGATGGAGATGCGCGGGCCAATCCTGAGCCGGATGCTGCTTCGGCCGATGTCCTTGATGGGGCAATCATGGCGCAATCCAAATGGGCCAGATGGTTGGCCCGAGGCCGCCGAGAACTGGATTACGCCGCAAGGGCTGGCGATCCGCATTCGGTGGGGCATGGAAGTTCCGGGCCGATTGGTGACGCCCATGCCAGACCCGCGCGAATTTGCGTTGCACGCACTTGGCGCGGCTGCGGATGAACAGCTGCTTTGGGCGGTGGATCGGGCGGAAAGCCAGCGCGAAGGCGTCGGTCTTGTTTTCGCTTCGCCTGCATTTAACAGAAGGTAGTTGGTATGGAACGGCGTGCATTTCTACAAGGGCTGGGGACGATGGCCTGCTCTGCGGCGGCGCATCCCTTGATGTCGACTGTGACCTTGGCACAGGGTCAGGGTCTGGGTCCGAACCGCCTTGTGGTCGTGATTTTGCGCGGTGGCATGGATGGGTTGGATGTGGTGCGACCGATTGGCGCGCGCGACTATGGGCTGTTGCGCCCCTATTCAACGCCGGGCGCGTTGCCGCTGGAAGGACAGTTCGCGCTGCATCCCTCTTTGGACGGGCTGATGGGGCTTTGGCAAGCGGGGCAATTGGGTTTTGTCCATGCGACCTCGACGCCTTACCGTGACAAGCGAAGCCATTTTGATGGCCAGATCATGCTGGAATCCGGCACTGGTATGGATGTTGTCAAAGGGGGGGTGCGCGACGGCTGGCTTAACCGGATGCTGCAGGCCGTGCCGGGCCTTCAGTCCGAAACCGCCTACGCGATCGGTAGCGAAGCCTTGCCTTTGCTGCAAGGGGCCGGGCCTAGCCTTAGCTGGACGCCCGAAGTGCAGCTGTCGCTGTCGGCGCAAAGCAAGCTGTTGCTGGATGCAGTGTATCATGATGATGATTTGTTTCGCGAAAATGCGGCAGAGGCCATCGAAATCTCTGAAAGCCTGACCGAAGCGCAGATGTCGGACGAGCAGGCGCTGCCTGAAGCGGGCGAAGGCAGTGGGCAAATGGCACCAGCACCGTCGATGCGAGGCGTCGATGATTTGGTCGATTTCGCGGCAGGGCGTTTGTCTGGGGCGACGCGTATCGCGGCCTTTTCGCTTTCGGGTTGGGACACGCATCGCGGTCAGGCCAACGCAATAAAAAGGCCGCTGGGGCAATTGCAGCGCACGATTTTGCGGCTGCAAGATCAGCTGGGGCCAGATGTCTGGGCGCGCACCACTTTGGTCGCGATGACGGAATTTGGTCGGACCGCGCGTGAAAATGGCACGGGCGGTACGGATCATGGTACAGGCGGATTGATGGTGATGGCAGGTGGTGCGCTGCGGGGCGGCAAAGTTTATGGCAAATGGCCCGGTTTAGCCGAGGCAGATTTGTATGACCGCCGTGACTTGTTGCCAACCTCCGATGTGCGCAGTTGGTCGGCTTGGGCGATGCGCGGGCTTTACGGGTTGGATAAATCACTTTTGGAAACCGCCGTTTTTCCGGGTCTTGATATGGGTGATGATCCTCGAATTATCGCCTGACGGATTTCAAGCTTTGCCACCGCCGCGCCTGCGGCCGCAGGCGAGAGGGGGCTCGATGCCCCCCGAGGCTGCACCCTGTGGTTCATAGTCTAAGCCAGGATGCTCTTTCAACGTTGCCGTTTTCAATAGCCACCGTCATAACAGACGCTACTGGCGGGTTGGGACGGATGAAATGACGCGACAAGATCTAAGCGAAAATGCAGATTTATCCCGTTGGGTCGCGCCACCTGCCCCCTCCGGGCAAGTGCTCGAGGGGCAGGCAATTCGTCTGGAACAGCTGAACCCCGACGCCCATGCCGCCGATCTTCACCGCGCGTTCTCTGGCCATGATACGCTTTGGGATTTCATGCCCTACGGTCCCTTCACATCCGCCGCCGCCTATCATCGCTGGGCGAAAGAGATGGCCGGTGGTCTTGACCCGCTTTTTTATGTGTTGCGCAGTTGCGATACGGGTCATTGCGGCGGGATCGCAAGCTATTTGCGGATAGCGCCCTTGGCAGGAAGTATCGAGGTTGGTCATATCTGCATCAGTCCAGAACTGCAGCGCGGTCGTGCGGCGACAGAAGCAATGTATCTGATGATGAAATGGGCATTTGAAGCGGGCTATCGCCGCTACGAATGGAAATGCGATGCCCGCAATATTGGGTCGCGCCGGGCGGCGCAGCGCTTTGGGTTTTCTTACGAGGGCACGTTTCGTCAAGCCGCCGTGGTCAAAGGCCATAACCGGGATACGGCTTGGTTTTCGGTGATTGACAGCGAATGGCCCGCATTGTCCGAAGCCTATCTCGCTTGGTTAGCGCAGACGAATTTCGGCGCATTGGGCCAGCAGCGCGAACGACTTTCTGACCTCACACAGCTGGTTCGGGCTGGCGAAGACCCGATGTTGCGCCGCTGAGCGCGTTTTCAGCTTGGTGCCGTGCCGCATTGCTATTAATCGCGGTTGAGGAAAGAGTTTGCCCTGAGGTCAAGCCGGTACGCCAATGCCGAGGCCAAACCATCATACGCCGCGTCATCCTCGCAGGCGTCCGAAGCGGCTTCCTCTAGCCCCAAATCGTGACTGCTGCGGGCCAATCCGCGAATGAATTGAGCAATATAAGACCGATCGTCCCCCATCGTTTTTGCCAATAGATCAGCCGCATGCGCCAGATCATCACGTAACGCTTGGGCATCGGGTTGAATAACCCGCCCCTGACCCGCAACCTTTAAGGTCGTTGCGCGTTGCAACCAGCCAAGGATCGCGTTTTGAAATCCTTCCAACGATTCCAACGGTTTTTCCAGAAACCCGGTTGCCCCTGCCGCCAAGCCTCTTTCGCGGCCCTCCGGGTCAGCACTTGCGGCCAGAATCAAGCCATCATATCGCATCGCGCCGCGCAGATCTGCAATCAGTTCTGTTCCGTCCCCATCCGGCAATCCCAGATCAATAATCATGATATCCGGGCGATAGACCCGCAGATGCTGTTGGGCTGCTTCCATCGTCTCAACCCGTCGCAACCTTGCACCAGAGCGCTGACAAAGCAGCCTTAGCGCTTCAGACGCAAAGCGGCTGTCTTCAACGGTCAGTAACGTGAGCCCTGCCAATGGCAGGCCAGAAATGGCGACCGGGATCGTCAAACCTGGCCCTTCGGGCATCGATTGTGTCAGCATGGAACGCGGCATCGGGCACCTTTAGGCAGCTTAGGGTACGCAATCATTTGCCGCCAAAAAGCCTAAGAAACGGTGAATCTGATCCCATATTTCGACGGCGGCCTGCGGCGCTGCGTCTCTTGCCCTGCCTGCTTGTTGGCTCCATATAGGCTGCAAGGACTATGGAAGAGAGTTTCGCGATGATCGGAAGATTGAATCACGTGGCGATAGCCGTTCCGGATTTGGAAGCCGCTGCCGCGCAATACCGCAACACGTTGGGCGCGGATGTCGGTCCGGCGCAGGACGAGCCCGACCACGGCGTTACGGTGATCTTCATCACCTTGCCCAATACCAAGATTGAATTGCTGTATCCGCTGGGTGAAAACTCTCCGATCCAGGGTTTTCTGAACAAAAATCCGGCCGGCGGTATTCACCATATTTGCTATGAAGTCGAAGATATCCTTGCGGCCCGTGACCAGCTCCAAGCCAGTGGCGCGCGGGTTTTAGGCACGGGTGAGCCGAAGATCGGCGCGCATGGCAAGCCGGTGCTGTTCTTGCACCCCAAAGATTTCAACGGTTGTCTGGTAGAATTGGAACAAACATGAGCATTTCAGCCTCTTTCGTCCTCTATGCCGTGTCTTGGTTCATGGTGTTTTTCATCGTGTTGCCGCTGCGGGTCGTCTCGCAAGCTGAACATGGTACGATCGTACCAGGCACACCTTCCGGGGCGCCGGCGGGCTTTGTGGTCAAACGCAAGGCTCAGATTACGACGCTGATCGCACTTGTGGTTTGGGCCGTGCTGTCTGCAATCATTCTGTCGGGTGTGATCTCAGTGCGGGATTTTGATTGGGCTGGGCGCATGGGGCCTGAAATTCAAACGGGTCAGTAAAACCGTTCATCGCCGCGCGCTTTTGGCGCGGATCTGCCAGCCGCAAAGGGGTGCGTCTTACCGCAGATCGGCCCGATGCAGGCGATGAAACATATGGGTGAAGGTCGCCGCCCCCAGAACAGGTATCAACAGGTTCACCAAGGGGATCGACAGCGGGACTGCCATCAAAGAACCCGCCCACCAAACCGCCAGCCAATGCCGTTTGCGCATGGCTTTCGCAGCCACGCGTCCCAGCCGCCGAGTGGCGACCAGCGTGAAATACTCCCGGCCCAGCAATAGCCCGTTGACCGCCCAAAACACCACCGGAATGAAGGGCCCGACGAAGCCATAAAGCGCCAAAGCCAAAATATTCACGGTGATCAGCAATGCGAAAAAGTTAAACGTATCAATAACGGAATCGCTAAAACGGGGTTTCGTTGCAGGGGGCAATCCGTGATAATGTCGGTCCTCGACCGCCTGTGCCACATCATCCAAGAACATCGAGGTGAAGGCAGAAGCGACCGGCATCATCAAAAACACCGAAAGCCCAATCATAAACAGCGCTGAACCCCAGCTTAGCAAGCTGCCTAGGCCGCTGACGGGCCCGACAAACGGAATATCCACGACGTCGGGGGTAAAGGTCTCGATGAGCACAAGAAACCCTGCATAAACACCGACCAGAAGCGCCAAGGTCAGGCCGAACCCAATCAACAAAACCCGGCGAAAACGCGGGTCACTCAACTGGGCAATCGCTTTCAGAAAGTCGCTAAAAATCACGCGCGGACCCAGGTTGTGATTTGGTCCAGCATTGGGCGCGGACGGTCTGGCGGGGTTTGCAACGCGGTGCCAATATGGATGATGCCGGCGACAAACTCCTGCGTTTCCAGGTTTAGCCCGGTTTGCACAAACTCTCGGTCATGCGCGGGCCACCCCGAT